>JAGOKN010000031.1 GCA_017994575.1 Nitrosomonas sp. | reverse complement strand
TGCTACCAATTCCACCATCTGCTGACGAAACTCCGGTGGGTAAGCAGGTTTGTAGTTTTGTGTCATATTTCTTCTCCTTTAAACAGAACATAATGTGTCCGTTCAAAGGGGGCAACTCCAACTCCAGGTATCCACCATCGTACTTTTGAAAATCAGCAACCCTTGAATCTTGAGGTGAGCATTGATCGCTTCCAGCAATACCACCGTCAATTCATGCTTCTCCAAAAGATGACGGAAGTTCAGTATCGTGGTTTCGTCTGGCAGAACATCGGTTACTCCGCTGAATCCCGCAAACCACCGCATGCTCTCGATCTCATACAGGGCATCTTCCATTTGCCGGCCAGACAGATTCAACCAATTTTGCATACAGTAGATGCGAAACATGCTCCCCATCGCCATCGGCTGGACGGCTCCGCCGTCCAGCCTTGGGATAATGCGGCTCAATGTGTGCCAGCAAAACTTGCCACGGTATTACCCCTTCCATTTCGCTTAAAAAAACCTCCCGGCGCATCCGGCGTCTCTTGTGACTGTAATCAAGATCTCCAAAGCTCGTTTAGCGTGACATGGTTCATTTAGAAAGTTATCAGGAAACACTATTATCTCAAACTTCGGGATTTGTTCAGCGCTTCCCTAGGTTTTGATGATGACGTACAACGGCTATTATTGATATCTAGCTTCTCTAATATGCTCCAACACGCTCAAAATAATACGACGAGGCGCACCAATATTTAACCGCATAAACCCGCTACCTTCATTGCCAAACAAGATGCCAGGACTCATGCCAATCTTGGCTTCATGAATGAAGAAATGTTTAAGTTGTGCATCAGTCATGTCAAGAGCGCGGCAGTCCAGCCATAGCAAATAAGTGCCTTCGGGCTGGATAATTTTGATTTCCGGTAAATGTGTAGCCAGAAATGCTGTAACGCTATCGCGTGTGTCGCGCAAGTAGATCAACAACTCATCTAACCAAGCTTCGCCTTCGCGATAAGCAGTTTCAAAGGCAGTGATACTGAATGGATTGGATGCGCTCACGTGAATATTATTGAGTACTTGCTTGATGGAATTCCGGATGGATTGGTCGGGAATAATCAGCGTGGACAGATTCAGGCCAGGTATATTGAATGTTTTGCTGGGAGCGACGGCAGTGATGATTTTTCCTGTGTTTCGCGGTAGAGTCGCTATTGCATGGTGTTGATGGCCGGGGTAGATGAGATCGGCATGAATTTCATCTGAGAAAACGATCACATCGTGCTTTGCAGCGATTGCCAGTAAACATTCCAGTTCTTCGGGGTTCCAGACTCTACCGACCGGATTATGCGGAGAGCACAGTAATAGCAGGCGTGCATGCTTGGTGCATTGTTCCAGATGATCAAAATCGATAGTGTAGCGGCCATTTTCCAGTTGCAACGGGTTTAGGATCAGCTTTCTGCCGGTCTGGGTGACGGCAGAGAAAAAAGGAAAATACACGGGGGGCTGGACAATGACGGATTCACCAGGTTGGGTAAATGCCATCACGGCGGCATTCAACGAAGGCACTACACCGGGGCACATGACGATCCAGTCACACTGGATGGTCCAACCATGGCGTCGCAGCATCCAATCGATCAAGGAATCATACAAACTATCCGGGAAAAGCGTATAGCCGTAAATAGGGTGAGCGGCACGTTGCGCCAGTGCTCGAGTGATTGCGGGCGGTGTGGCAAAATCCATATCCGCCACCCACACTGGGATGACATCACTTTTGCCAAACATGCCTTGCCGCCCGTCATATTTGACACTATGGCTTCCTTCGCGATTGATTTCGTGGTCAAAGTCAAAACCACTGGTCAAGAGATTTTCTCCCAGATGGTGACTTCTGACAGTGTATGCTGAAATTTGCGCTTGGTTTCACGAATGACAAAAGGCACTGCCTGTGGACCCTGGATCAAGCGGAAATGTTTGCTCAAAATCTCTTTCAAACCATCCAATGTGGTGAAGTTCTCGCCATCGCGCTTGAATCCGCCAATCCAGGCTTCTTTCTTGGTGTGTTCCGTGAGCCAGGTGTATGGTGATGTGATCATCAATAATCCACCCCTATTGATGCGCGTGTGAATGCTGTTCAACAGTTTTGCCGGATCATATAAGCGATCAATCAGATTGGCGGCAAGAATCAGATCGTAACCGGTAAATATCGGTTTCAGGTTGCATGCATCCCCCTGGTAGAACTCAACCTTATGTTTGGTGTGATCCAATCCAAGATTGGTCAGTGTACGTTCTTTGTAAGAAACCAGATCGCCTTCGTCAGTCAATGTGTAGCGCAGTATGCCTTGTTGAGCGAGTTGCACGCCCTGTCCGATGAAACGTGCAGAAAAATCGATGCCGGTGACATGCTCGAAAGCACGCGCCAATTCAAAGGTGGAGCGGCCCGATGCACAACCCAGATCCAGCGCGGTGTGTTTAGGCCGGTCACCCATTGCGGCGATGGCTATCTCTGCCAACGATTTGGAGAAATTGGGCACGTCAAAATAAACATCGCCATAATGAAACTCGGCATATTCGGACAGCAGCTTATCGGTTTCATAGTTGGAGCTTTGCAGGGTCGCTGGAGCATCGCTGACAACATAACGGAAACCCGCATGCTGAAAGAAATGCCGGCGAAAGGCGTAGCGTGCGCTACGCAGCGTTTCGTTGCCACAGGCAACCCAGGAGCCGCCTTTGATCAAATTATGCTGGTTATCAAACGTGGGCGTGGTGAAGTCGTCATACAACAGGTGCACATCAAAGCCCGCAAAAGGATAGGTTGGAGTTTCAGTCCATTGCCAGACGTTGCCGACGATGTCAAAAAACTCGCCTTGTGGAAATTCGGTCACCGGACAACTGGACGCGTAGTAATCCAGGTGCAGGTTACCAGCGACTCGCGCATTGGCCGGTACCTCAGATAACTGGGCAACATCGTACAGTCGATACCACTCATCCTCCGTTGGCAGGCGAACGGGCTGCCCAGTGGTGGCTGATTTCCAATTGCAAAATGCTTTTGCCTCATGATAATTGACTTCTGCCGGCCAATCCCATGGCATGGCGATTTCTTCGGTCATGACGCGCAGATACCAGTTCTCGCCTTTTTTAGTCCAGAAAGTAGGGTGCTCCGCATGGGTAAATTGTTGCCATGAACGACCTTCTTCCTGCCAATAACTTTCAGTGCGATAACCGTTGGCCTCGATAAAAGGCAAAAATTCCTGGTTACTGACCAGATATTTACTGGCCTGAAAAGCGGCAATGTCGGCGCTGTGCGAACCGTATTCATTATCCCAGCCATAATGTGATTGATCGGTTTTATTTTTGCCAATAGTCACAGTACCCGCGGTCACAGGAATCAATTCATTGCGAGGTGCCGAGCCGGATTTGCGACAGGGCTCCCAATTCGGATGAGGCTGTACAAACTGAAGCGCGTGCTGACGAATCAAAACCGACGAAGTTTCCAAATGAATGCGCTCATGTTCGATACCCATCAGAATCGGCCACCAGGGATTTTCCCAGTTGATCGGTAAAGTGAGCGGCGTGTCGGTAATCAACTTGTCAACCAGATTGCGCATGGTTTTTCGGTAGGTACGGACTTCTTCCACAGTGGGCCAATCATAATGGGTACTGTCCAGATCATCCCAGCTCATTTCGTCCACGCCGACAGCGAAGATCGATTCCAGTCTGGGATTGATGCGTTCAGTGATCAATCCGGAAAGAATCAATTTGTTGACAAAAAATGTGGCCGTATGACCCAGATAAAAAATCAGAGGGTGACGGAGGCTGATGGGTTTCTTGTAGTAGGCTTCATCATTACGCAGTGTTTCAAAAAGTTGTTCATAACAATCCAGCGTCGCGTGAAAATAACGTCGGATCTCTTCACGTTTTGAATTGACATTGTCGCCGTCAAGTAATGGTGTTCTTTGAAATAATGATTGTGACATGGTGTAATTTCTAACGGATTATTCGATTTTTTGACCGGTATTATAACGCCTCAAGCTTTTCAGATCATGTTATCTGGGATAAAAGCCGCTGGCGCCTGATGGGTCATGCGTATTGCAGCGATGGAGAAATTAAAATCAGTACATTCTGCAGCGAACTGATGATTGTTGAGAGTAGTAATTAAGCATTTAGTTTTATTATGAACTGTCTAATATGGGGAATATAGCAGAAATGGAGCCAGTTACTTTGGTGTTAGTGTGCAAGCGACCTGCTCCGGGTGTCGGTAAACAAAGGCTGGCTGCGCGTTTGGGATCGGAAATGACATTTAAGATAGCGAGCGCGTTATTGGCTTGTGCCGTGGAAGATGCGTGCGATTGGCCTGGTCCGGTGGTGATTGCTCCTGCCGATGTTCAGGATAATGACTGGGCGCGCACTTTGTCGCAACCGATCACTTCGTCTGTACAGGTTGTGCCGCAGATGGCAGGTAATCTGGGTCAGCGGTTGAATGCGCTGGATCAAACATTGCGTGCACAGGGATTGCGGCAACTGGTATTTATTGGCAGCGATTCGCCCGGATTGGCTGAAACTGACTATACCGCTACTCGTAACGCTTTGCAGCATGCGGATGTGGTGTTGATTCCGGCACGGGATGGCGGCGTGGTGTTGATGGCCAATCGCTGTGCCTGGCCGGAATTGTCCGCTTTGCCGTGGAGCAGCGATCAGTTGGGAATCGCATTGACGAAAGCCTGTTGTTTGGCCGGACACTCGGTACAAACCGAGGGGCAAGGCTATGATGTCGATGAAGTGGAGGATTTTGTACAATTGATTACATCATTGGCGCAGGATCAGCGTCCCGCGCGGCGTGCACTCTTTGAGCTGGCAAAACGGATCGTTTCTACTAAGATAATCAATAATGCTTAAATTCAGTGTGGTGATTGCTTGCTATCACGACGAAGAGAAACTGGCGCATTTGCTCGCACAGTTGTGCAGCTTGCCGTGCAGGCCCTATGAAATCATAGTGGTCGATGCCGCCAACAGTGATGCTTGCGCGCAAATCTGCATTCAGTTCCAAGTGCGGCGTATTGTCAGCGAGCCTTGCCGCGGGCAACAATTGCGGATTGCAGCGACACAGGCGACAGGCGATGTGTTGTGGTTCTTACACGCCGATGCGCAACTATCGGCGGATCCGTTAACGGCCATGGCAGATGCATTGGCTCAAGGTGCGCTCGGTGGTTATTTCCGTTTTCGTTTTGCTGCGCCGCGCGATTGGCCGGCATGGATTCTGGAGCCGGCGATTGCATTGCGTTGTCGTTTCGGTGTGCCATATGGCGATCAAGGGATTTTTATTGTGCGCTCGATTTATCATCAAATCGGCGGACACGCACCCTGGCCATTATTTGAGGAAGTACCTTTAGTGCGTGCGGCGCGACAGGCGGGCAAGTTTGTGCCATTAACGGAACCTATTTTTGTCGATCCTCGACGCTGGCAACGTGATGGCTGGTGGCAGCGTACCTGGCATAATCGATGCTTGGCGTTGAACTTTGCACGCGGCGTCGCCCCCCAACGATTGGCTTCACGTTATCATTCAAAAAAAGACGCCTGAGTGACATAATGGCGCTCATTACGCATTGACAAGGATTAGCATGCAAGAGATTGTGCAAAAATATTATGGCGAAACACTGACTGGCTCTCAGGATTTACAAACCAATGCGTGTTGTACCGATTCCGGCTTGCCACATTTTGTAAAACCACTGTTGGCGCAAGTGCATGCCGAGGTGCTGACGCGCTATTACGGTTGCGGCTTGGTTTTGCCCGAACTGCTGGCCGGTTTGACCATTCTGGATCTGGGTTGCGGAGCAGGGCGGGATGTGTATGTGCTGTCCCAATTGGTGGGGGAGAAAGGGCAGGTGATTGGAGTGGATATGACTGAAGAGCAATTGGCGGTTGCGCGTCAGCATGAACAATTTCACCAAAAGGCATTTGGTTACAAACGCAGCAACGTTCGCTTTCTGCATGGCTACATCGAGCGGTTGCACGAACTTGAATTGGCGGATGCCAGCGTGGACTTGATCGTATCCAATTGCGTCATCAATCTGGCGCCGGACAAGGCGGCAGTATTGCGGGAAGCTTTTCGAGTGCTGAAGCCCGGTGGCGAATTGTATTTTTCCGATGTATACAGCGACCGGCGTATACCGGTTGCGCTGGCGAGTGACCCGGTGTTGTACGGAGAATGCCTGGGTGGAGCGTTGTATTGGAATGATTTTCTGCAGCTAGCGCGCCGACAGGGCTTTACCGATCCGCGCCTGGTCGATGATCGCCCGATTAGTATCGATAACGCCGCATTGGCGGAAAAAACCGGCAATATTCGTTTTTATTCGGCAACTTATCGATTGTTCAAATTGCATGATCTGGAACTGGCGTGCGAGGATCATGGACAAGCAGTGGTATACCGCGGCACGATTCCGCATCATTCGCATGCGTTCAGACTGGATAAACATCACTTTATTGAAACCGGTAAACAATTTCCCGTGTGTGGCAATACCTGGCGCATGTTGCATGACACGCGCTTCGTTCAGCATTTCGATTTTTATGGCAATTTTGATCAGCATTTTGGTATTTTCCCAGGTTGTGGCATGGGGATTCCATTTGCAGATGGGGTGATGAGCGAACAATCCAGCGGGTGTTGCTGAGTATGGAGGATGCCAAAGTTGTTTCAATATCCAATGCGCTCAATGAAGAACAGGTGCGTTCAACGGCTTGGTATGTCACGCCCGATGGCAAACCGCGCGGTTTCATTCATTCTCATGCGCTAGAAGAGCTCTGGTTTCACACCGGTACTGCCTGCAATTTGGCTTGTCCTTTTTGTCTGGAAGGTTCCAAACCTGGCGATAACCGCCTGCAGTTGATGCGTTTTGACGATGCTAAACCTTTTATGGATGAAGCCTTGACGCTGGGAGTACGGCAATTTTCTTTTACCGGTGGCGAGCCTTTCATCAATAAGGATATGATTCGACTCCTTGAGTACGCACTTCAGCATCGCCCCTGCATGGTACTGACTAACGCCACCGAGCCATTGCTCAAGCGCCTGCCACAGTTGCAACCGCTGCTTACACTGCCGCATTCAGTGCATTTCCGGGTCAGTCTGGATCATTTTCTGGCGGATCAGCATGACAAGGATCGTGGCGAAGGCATGTTTTCGATGGCATTAGATGGTTTGTGCGCATTGCATGACATGGGATTTAGCGTATCGGTGGCCAATCAAATGATTCCTGATCTGCCTGTTGATAAAGTGGCTAAGTGTTTTTCGGAAGTATTCCGCGGTGCAGGCTTGCCGGCAGATTTGCCGCGTATCGAATTTCCTGATTTCCACCCGCCCGGCACAGAAGCCCTCGCGCCGCAGATCACCCAAAGTTGCATGGTGGATTATCAAACTGAAACAACACGCAGGGAGTTTATGTGTGCATTCAGTCGCATGGTCGTGAAAAGCGAAAATGCCTGTGGGGTGTATGCGTGCACATTGGTGGATGATGATGTTGATTATAGGCTGGGCGCCACGTTGGCCGAGAGCTTGCAAGTGCCGGTCAGCTTGAAGCATCATCGCTGTTATAGTTGTTTCCAGTATGGCGCTTCATGCAGTGAGATGAAACGATAGAAGTTACTTTTAGAGGACGGCTATGAAACACCGCTGGTGGGTACTGATGCTGCTCGGCCTGCTGATGGGGCTGTTTTTCTATTTTGACTTGGGGCGTTTTATCAATCTGGAGATGCTCAAAAAACAGCATGAAGCGCTGCAGCAAGCCTACCATGCACAGCCTGTGTGGTTTATCGCCTGCTATGCGGCAACGTACATCGTAATGGCCGGATTGTCCTTGCCCGGCGCGCTGATCATGACACTCGCCGGTGGCGCCATATTCGGACTATGGATAGGGTTGCCGGTGGTGCTGATATCCGCCACCATTGGTGCTACCCTGGCTTTGTGGGTGGCGCGTTATGTGTTGCGCGATGCCGTGCAGCGCCGTTTTGGCGATCGCCTGGAATCGATTAACCAAGGATTGGAGAAGGATGGCGCCTTTTATTTGCTTACCCTGCGTGTGGCACCGGTGTTGCCATTCTTCCTGCTCAACTTGTTGATGGCATTGACCACGATCCGTAGTACGACCTTCTTCTGGGCCAGTCTGGTGGGTATGTTGGCAGGTACGGCCGTATATGTGAATGCCGGCACGCAACTGGCGACTATTCATCATCCGTCGGATATTTTGTCGCCGGCCTTGATGGCCTCACTGTTTTTATTGGCTTTTTTCCCATGGCTGGCACGCTGGGGCATTGAGCTCATTAAAACACGTCGCCTGTATGCACGCTGGACCAAGCCACGCCAGTTTGACCGTAATCTGGTGGTGATCGGCGCTGGTGCCGCAGGGTTGGTGTCTGCCTATGTAGCCGCGGCCACTCGCGCCAAAGTGACTTTGATTGAAAGCCACAAAATGGGAGGAGATTGTCTCAATGTTGGTTGCGTGCCGTCCAAAGCACTGATTCGCTCAGCCAATTTTCTGAAGCAAATACAAAATGCCGCAGCGCTGGGGTTTGCGCAAGCCAGCATTGATTATGATTTTGCCGCAGTGATGGCGCGCGTTCAACGCGTGATTAAGACTGTCGAACCGCATGATTCCGCGGCTCGCTACACTCAGTTGGGAGTGGAGGTATTGCAAGGCACGGCGCGTATTACCTCTCCCTGGTCGGTGGAAGTGAATGGCCAAACCCTGACTACGCGCGCTATTGTGATCGCGACCGGCGCACGTCCCCTGGTTCCTGATATTCCTGGATTGGAACAAGTGCCGCACTATACTTCAGCAACCATCTGGTTGCTGACTGCACGACCACAACATCTGATTGTGCTGGGCGGTGGTCCGATTGGTTGTGAATTGGCGCAAGCATTTGCTCGCCTGGGCTGCCAAGTCACTCAAGTGGTGCGCGGTGACTGTCTGCCGCGCGAAGATGAGGATGCTGTGATGTTGGTGAAAGCGGCATTGCAAGCTGATGGCATCAATCTACTGACGCAAACCGAGGCGCTCCGCTGTGAAACTGAAAATGGCATGCATGCTTTGATCGTTCGAGGCAAGGACACCGGGGAAATCAGGTTGCCGTTGGACGCATTGCTATGTGCCGTTGGCCGAGTGCCGCGCACGGAAGGTTTTGGATTGGAAGAACTGGGCATTCCGATATCCAGCAGGCACGCGATTGAAACCAATGCCTGGTTGCAAACTATTTATCCGAATATTGTAGCTTGCGGCGATGTTGCTGGTCCCTATCAGTTCACACATATTGCCGCGCATCAAGCCTGGTATGCCTCAGTGAATGCACTGTTTGGCGAGCTCAGGCGTTTCAAAGTGGATTATTCGGTGATTCCATGGACAACATTCACCGACCCGGAAGTGGCGCGCGTTGGATTGTCGGAGAATGATGCCAAAGCGCGTGGCGTTGCCTATGAAGTAACACGCTTCAATCTTGCGGATCTGGATCGTGCGATTGCGGATGAGGCCGCGCACGGTTTTGTCAAAGTACTTACCGTGCCGGGCAAGGATCGTATTCTGGGTGTTTGTATCGTGAGTGAACATGCCAGCGATATGCTGGCTGAATTTGTGCTGGCCATGAGGCATGGCTTGGGTTTGAACAAGATTCTCGGCACTATCCATATTTATCCCACCTGGTCAGAAGCCAATAAATATGCAGCAGCGGAATGGAGGTGCGCACATGTGCCGCAATGGCTGCTGCAATGGGTGGAGAAATACCATGCCAGAAAGCGCGGAAGGGGGCATCAGTAAGATTGGTGAATGGGACGTTGCTGCCGGAAGTGGAGCTTTACTCATATTAACGGCATGTCAGTCAATGGAGTGCCCATCTGATTTCAATCAGGTCAGCATGCGCGCATTAATCAAAATTAAAGCGCATCGGCATTTTTCTTTTCTTCTCACAGGGTTTCAGCAGTTTCGATATCCACAAAGCCCACTCTGATAGACACACAGGAATCCATCGATCAAGCTGAAAGATGATAAGCTGCTGACACCGGGTTTGTCGATGGATCGGTTATTCAACGGGTTATCAAACAATCGTCAGTATCTTGTCAGTATATTCAATTTTTGCCAAATCTTAGATAGGAGACAAAGAAATGATATCTCTTCGCAAGAGCACTATTCTTCAAGTTGTTTTGGTTGTTTTCGCAATCAGTCACGCACAGTCACTCTGGGCAGCCAAAACGATCGGGACTTTTTCTGCACAGCAATCCTGTTCTGCTTATGTGTCAAAGAATAAACAAACCAATCCGGATAATGCCCAGGTTCTGGCGGGTAAAAGTTACGACACCATCGAAGTGAATCAACCCGACCAGCCGAGCTGGTATCGAGTGATCGTGCCGACGGCCAATCCCAAGGAGCGTTGGGTCAGCGCCAATTGTGGCCAGGCACAAGTGACGGAAGCAGAACCTGACGACAAAAAGAGTTGCAGCATCGCCGGTCAAGCGGATAGTTATGTGCTGGCGCTTTCATGGCAGCCTGCTTTCTGCGAGACCAAGCCTGATAAACCTGAATGTCAAATTTCTGATCCGCAAGTTTATCAAGCCAGGCACTTTGTGTTGCATGGTTTATGGCCTAACAAACAAAAATGTGGCACGCAGTATGGTTTTTGTGGCGAGGTCAAAGGGCAAAAGCAAAATTTCTGCGATTATCCAGAACTGCCATTAAACCCAAATTCAAAGACCGCATTAGCCGAAGTGATGCCCAGTGTGACTGCCGGTTCTTGCCTGGAGCGGCATGAATGGCATAAACATGGGACTTGCCAGGCTAACCCGATCAATGACTACTTTGATCTTGGTGTGGATTTGACTCGTCAATTTAACGATTCCGGAATGGCTTATTTTATGAATCGGAGGATCGGTCAGAATGTGCGGACTGAGGATTTCCTCGATCGAGTCGCTGCAGTGCTGGGAACCTCCGCGCGTGAGCGCATCAAGCTGAATTGCAATCAGCGGGGGATGCTAGTGGAAATTCAATTGAGTCTGAATGCCGATTTAATCCGAGGCGCTGATCTCGAAAATCTGATCGTGAATGCACCGGCTCAGGGTAAATCCAGTTGCGGAGAGACTTTTCGCGTGGATCGCATCGGCCAATGAGCGAGATGCTGATCGGTTCGGGCTTTGTTGGATGCTTTGCGTTGTGAAGAAAAGAAATAATCGCATAACTTACATCGATACTAAGGAAGCGCTGATTAATTCGGCGAACGAGATGAAGCACGAGGCGCACGGAACGCAGCAACCGAGACATATCAACATGATAGGCGAGGGAGTGAGTACCGCGCAACGAAGTGATTCGCTCGTACAGTCAATTAATCAGCGTTTCCCTAAGTTCGCAACGGGAGCTTCGACTCCCGTTGTTGTTTTCAGCGCGTGTTCAGATCGGAATAATACTTTTGCTGAATTCGCTCCACGTAACTGACCAGATTGTCTTTGGTTAAGCCATATTCCTTTAGCGGTGATTCAATGGGGCAACCGATGATATTGATCAGCAGCCCAAAAGCAGAACTATCCAGCGTTGTTGGCTGATCACCCAGGAAATAGGGTTTATTGCCCAGGCTTGCGGACAGCGCATCCAAATCTTGTCTGCCCAAGGCAAAGACTTCATCAGCTTGATGTCTGCCGGTGCCATGACCCAAAATCTGTTGTTTGATTTTCTTACGCGAGCTGTGCGCGACGATATCCCTGATGATCGGTGGCAATCCACCAAAAATTGCTTGCTTATTCACTTGCCAGTTTTCGTCTGTATATTGCCAGCGGGAATAAAGTGCGACCCAGAATAAATGTTCTTCGATCAAACGTTGCAAGGCTAATGATGTGGCAAGCTCGGCGGCATTCAGTTCTGAATCAAGGTCTTTGTGGGCAGATTTGAGATGGGTGATGATAAAGCGAGAGTCAGCCAAGGCTTGACCACTATCTTCAATGTACGGCAACTTGCCCTTGGGAGCCCCTAATGGCAACGACGGTTTGATTGTGTAGTCAATATTCGCCATACGCAGGTAAGTTTCAATTTTGCAGCAGAAAGGACTCAAGTTGGGAATGCCCCAGGTGCGCTCGAATTGGTAGAGTGTCAGCATGTCAGTGATCCTTGTGGTAATTATTGTTCATTAATTGATACTTGCATAGTGCAAGTGACTTTACCTGATAAACTTGTTAACTGCAAGTCATTGCATTACATTATGCTGCATGATTATTTGAATGAGGTGTGATGAATATGGCGGATGCTGTGAATAAAACGGATTTTGAGCGATCATGCTGTCCGATTGCCTGTGCGCTGGATCATCTGGGCGATAAATGGACATTACTGATCATTCGCGATCTTTTTTTGGGAAAAAGACGCTATCATGAATTCATGGCCTCGCCAGAGCGAATCGCTACCAATATTCTGGCAGACAGATTGAAAAAACTGGAAGCCGCCGGATTTGTGCTGCAACAAGCGTATCAACAAAAGCCAGTGCGCTACGACTATCAATTGACCCAAAAAGGCGAGGATCTAAGACCGGTGCTGGAAGCCTTGGTAGCATGGGGAAAAGTATATTATTCGAGTACTCAAGTGTTCAGCTCCCATCAACAACAGCCCATCAGCGCAGAGCGATGAACAATTAATTAGTGTTCATCAGAGCGCCATTGGTTGCGCCTATTTTATCTTTATCGCAACGTCATTTCTTGTACACTATGTCCCCGCGGAATTTCGGGTTTATTGCAACATTTGTTTTCAATAAAGGGGGGAATTTATGATCTTCTGGCGCGTGAAATCGCTCGATGCCATTCTTGCTACAGCTGAAAAGAAGAGCCTTCACCGATCCTTGAGTGTATGGCAGCTGACTCTATTGGGCGTTGGTGCGGTCATTGGAACGGGTATTTTCGTATTGACAGCCGAGGCTGCGCAAAAGGCAGGTCCTGGCATGATGCTGTCCTTTGTCATTGCTGGTTTTGTTTGTGCCGTGGCGGCGCTTTGCTACTCTGAGCTTTCTTCAATGGTGCCAGTGTCCGGATCTGCGTACACCTATTCTTATGCGGTCATGGGTGAGTTGGTGGCATGGCTGGTTGGCTGGGCGTTAATGCTGGAATACTCCGTTGCCGCAAGCGCAGTTGCCGTGGGGTGGTCAGGTTATTTTGTCGGTCTGTTGCAAAATTCATTGGGAATAGAGATGCCCTTTGCGCTGGCAAATGGTCCGTTTGCCGGTGGAATCATCAATTTGCCGGCGGCTATTATCTGTATGCTGGTTGTCGGGCTACTGGTCATTGGCACACGAGAAAGCGCTACTTTTAATGCAGTTTTGGTGGCGGTCAAGATCGTTGCTCTCATGCTATTCATTGCTTTGACGATACCGGTTGCCGAATTGTCGAACTTCCAGCCTTTTTTGCCACTGGGAGAAGCGGGTGTGGTCGCTGCGGCGTCTTCTATTTTCTTTGCATATGTGGGTTTTGATGCGGTTTCCACTGCCGCAGAGGAAACCAAGAATCCTCAGCGTAATGTGCCCATCGGACTGATTGGTTCGTTGGGAATCTGTACCATTTTTTATCTGTTGGTATCGGCAGGAGCGATTGGAGCCGTTGGCGCGCAGCCAGTGATGGATGCGGATGGCAATGGTTTGATTCCTGGTTCTCGCTTGTTGGCTGACCAATGCCAATCGCTGATTACTGCCGGGCAACAGCCATTGGTTTGTTCACGCGAAGCATTGGCATTGGTTTTGCGCGAAATCGGCTGGGAGAAAATCAGTAATTTACTGGGTCTTGCCGCTTTCCTGGCATTACCCTCGGTGGTTTTGATGATGCTGTTTGGACAGACGCGCATTTTTTTTGTTATGTCACGCGATGGCTTGCTCCCGGAAGTATTAAGCCGCATTCATCCACGTTTCAAGACACCACATGTCGTGACTTACGTGACTGGCCTCGGGGTGACCATTGCAGCCGCTTTTTTTCCTGTAGGCAAGCTGGCCGATATTTCCAATTCCGGTACGTTGTTTGCGTTTATGGTGGTGGCATTTGCGGTCATGATCCTGCGCATCAAAGACAAAAGCCGCGTGCGGCCGTTCAGAGCACCTGTAATCTGGTTGGTTGGTCCGCTTGCAGTGATGGGGTGCATTATGCTGTTCATGTTTTTACCCACAGACGCTAAGCTGGTGTTTCCGATCTGGTCAGGTATTGGATTGGTTTTTTATTTTTTGTATGGTTACCGGAAAAGCCACGTCGGCCGTGGCATTGATACGCCATTGGGCGGTGAGGATGTGATCAGTCCGATTCGTCCTCTGGTGGATTGCGCTCATGATACTTCAACTGCGAAAAGCAAGGATTGAACGTTGATCAATCAATATTGGTGAGTTTCTGAATCCAAACGGGCAATCATTGTGGCAACCCGCAAAAGTCAGATAAAAACTCAGTTTCTGCGGGCATTCAGCATCTTAATCAAAAATGTTATTTTCTTTTGCAGTTCATGTGCTGGCCGTGGAATCCGGGACTCGCAACAATGCAGGTAATATTACCAGCGTACAGATGAGCGTAAAGGTCAGTCCTACCGTGAGCATGATTCCCATGCCCGCAGTGCCTTGATGTGATGAAAACATCAAACTGGCAAAATCGACCAGCGCTGTTAAGGCGCTGAAAAAGATGGCGCGTGCGGTGCTGGTGTGAATGAGGATTTCGCTGACCAATTCATTATTCAAGCTGCGATATACCATGTGCAAGCTACTGTCGATGCCCAAGCCGAGCAATAACGGTAAGGCGATAATGTTCGCGAAGTTGAATGGAACATCCAACAAAACGGTAAGTGCAGCGGTGAACAGACTCGACAATAATAGCGGAAGCAACACCAGCAGGGCATATTTTATGCTGCGCAGCAATATCAATAAAATGACGACCACACCAACCAATGCCAACAGGAATGCCTGGATGAATGCTTGTACCACAGCCTCACCCGCTTCCAGGCTGATCACGGGTGTTCCGATGGCGTTCGGTGCGATTTTTTGCACGGCATATACAAAACGCCGCAAAGCTTCGTTGTCATTGAGATCTTCAGAGGGATAAACGGCTAAGCGATATTCTCCAGTTTGACTATGCCAGCGATCGCTCAGTGTGACCGGCAGGTCTTGCTCGCCAAAGGGAGTGGCTTCTGTGGCTGTATTCAGACTTTGCAAAGCCAAGGGTAGCATGGCGAGCAGATCATGTTCCAGCGAATGCAGCAGAGTATGTTTTTCGTTGGTATTGGCTTTATCGAGTTGAGTGAATAAATTAGTCAGTGACGAGCGCAATTGGCGTGCAGTTGCAGCAGTGGCGTGACCGGGGCGTTCCGCTAGGAATTGATCTAAAGCTACGGCCAGCGCATCCAATGCTTTACGCTGGCGTGTCAAAGCATCGTTCCCGATTAACGCTTGAGTTTGTGCTGGAGAAGAAATCGGCCCTATTGTCAGCGCCATTTCCCGAATCAGTGCGAGTTTTTCGTCCTGCTCGGTCGGTACAAAATCCAGGATAGTGGCGACCCTATTGACTTCAGGAAGCTTGGCCAGTCTTTGTGCCAACTGTTCTGCTTCTGTGCGATCTTTGGCTAGGACTGAGACGTGCCAGGGGGAAAGATCGGGATCTGCCAGCAGTTCGCGAAATGTCTGCACGGCATTGCCTTTTTGGTCCTGCATATTCAGCAGGTTGTAGTCAAATCTGACTTGAGGCATGAGTGCGAGCGCCGCGATGGTCGCTGCGAAAGTGACAGCATAGGTCAATTTATGCCATTTCAGGGACAATTCGAGCACTTTGCCAACGAAACTCTTTGCAACTGATTTTTTGGATTCTTTCTTGGGTAAATAGCGCAGCAGTGCGGGGCCGATGGTGAGGGTAACCAATAGGCTGATGATCATGCCGGTGCCGGAAATGATCCCTAATTCCGCTACGCCACTATAATCGGTGGGCATAAAGGCATAAAAACCGATAGCATTGGTGACGGTGCAAGCCGTTAGCGCCGCTCCAGCATCGCCGCCGGAGATATGGATGGCATCTGTTGGTGGCAAGCCGCTTTCTACTACTTCGCGATAGCGCAGTAGAAAATGGATGGCAAAATCCGCCCCCAAACCAATATACAACACCGCAAAGGCGATGGAGATCAGGTTCAGATGACCGACAGCGGCGGTGGCAAACGCGGCGGTGAGGATCAATCCCATTAACAAGCAAATCAGCACGTTGAGTATCAATCCGCCGGTACGCATGGCAAAGAAAAGCACAATTCCTACCATGAAGAATGTGATGATTCCGGCATATTCCATGCCGCTCAGTGAACTGTTGAGTTCCTCATCGGCCAATGCGACATCTCCGGTAACGCGTAACCGGATTGGACCATCCTTGGTTATCCCGACACTTTCTGCGGCGGCGTACAGGGCATTGATGGCTTGTTCGCCCGGTAATAGCTGACTGTAATCAAGCTTTGGTTTGATGACGATCAGTTCCTGGTAGGTAATTTTCTGCGCTTCACCGCCGAACAAGGATTGCCACGACAATGCCCGGGGTGAGCCGCTCAGCCGCTTATCCAGCGTTGTGCTGACTTCACCCAGCACGGCGCTCAGCTCCATGCTGCGTCCTTTATGCAATTCCTCGATGGCACTGGTCAATACATCAGCGAAAGAAGCCAGGGTAGGATCTCGGTTAATATGTGCGATCAGCGGCTGCGCCGTGGCTAAACTGTCCGTGATGCGTTCGAGCTCTGGAATACTTTGGTACAGTAAACCATTACGCGCGGAAAAATCATCTACCCGCGGAGGATAAACATCGTAAAAATTATCGGTATCTTGTTTTAGTCGCGCTGACAGGCGTTGCGTTATTGAACGAGCCTGCTCGGGGGTTGGTGCATCCAGTACTACCAGCAGTGTGTCGATGTCTTGTGGGAACGTTTCATTGAAGTGCTTCAGGTTGATGCGAAAGGGCAATTCCTCGGATAGCATATCGGTGGTATCGGTATTCATTCCGAGGTTTTTCGCAACATATATGCCGCAGGCTGCGGCTGTTAGCAGTGCTGCCAATAAAACCCATAGTGCATGACGGTAGGCGGTGGTGGTCCAATGTGCAAAAGCACCATGAATACGACTGTGTGAGGCTTCCACGATGGCAATTATCCTTCAGGTGAAAAAACAGCATGGTTAATCATCAATTCAATGGCCTGGATTGGCTTCCATGTTTCCAATAGACCTGGTTATTTCTTGTAGCGATGCTTGAGATATTCGATGACGGGCGGTGTAATCGATAAAATGATGATCGCTAAAATGACGAGTTTAAAGTTTTGCTGAATGAACGGAAGCTGTCCGAAATAAAATCCGGCATAAATGAATGTGCCCACCCACAACACAGCACCGACGATGTTATAAACAATAAAAGTGGTATACGGCATGGTGCCAATGCCGGCAACAAAAGGTGCAAAGGTGCGGATGATGGGAATGAAACGTGCAATGATGATAGTTTTGGCGCCATATTTGAGATAGAAAGCGCGTGTTCTATCCAGATACTCGCGTTTGAAAAAGCGGGACTGTTCCGAAGTAAACACTTTGGGGCCGACTTTCTTGCCTATCCAATAGTTGACACTATCTCCTAAGATACCGGCAATGCATAATCCGGCAAACAAGACATGGGGATTCAGCTGAGAACCTTCTAATGATGCCAGCGAACCAGCGGCGAACAGTAGTGAATCTCCGGGTAATAGGGGCAACACGACAAGCCCGGTTTCACAAAACACGATCAGAAAAAGGATGCCGTAAAGCCATAATCCATATTCTGATGCCAGTTCCTGCAAGTGTCTGTCAATGTGGAGGATAAAATCAATAAGAAACATGTGTATAGAGAAAGTAAGTGTGGCAGATTCAAAAATCCAGCCCGGCAGTTAATGTTAGGTTGCTAATTTGAAAAGTTCCGTATTATGCAGGAACTTGCTGCAAACCTCTAGCAATGATCGGAATCCAAACGTTTTTTTCGAAAGGCTGTGGATTTAATCTACAGTGTCAGCGATCGGGAAGGTAAGGCATTGTGTCGAGAGTAGAGCATCGATACATAGTCATGCATTGTTGGGCTGGCTTGTTGTTTTATATCAACGTAGTGAATTATTGTCGGCAGACATTGCTTGAAAATCTGCGGACAGCTCGGCGAATCACTGGCTGAATGCTTACCGAATTGACAGTACCAATGCGATAATGATTGAACATTTAATTTATTGTATAAGAAACTATGATCTGGAAACCTAATGTGACGGTTGCAACTGTTATTGAGCAAGATGGAAAGTACTTGTTGGTCGAGGAGGAGCCTGAGGCGGGAGCCGGTTTGTTTTTAAACCAGCCGGCAGGACATTTGGATCCTGGAGAATCCATCATTCAGGGAGCTATCCGCGAGACATTGGAAGAAACGGCGTTTACTTTTGTGCCTGAATATTTGCTGGGTGTTTATCAATGGCATTCGCAGCGGGTGGCTACTACGTATCTGCGTTTTGCTTTTTATGGTCGTGTGACTGATCATGATGCTAACCGAGTGTTGGATGACGGCATCTTGCGTGCGGATTGGTTCAGTTTGGATGAAATTCGGCAAAACATTCAACGCCACCGCAGTCCTTTGGTGATGCAATGTATCCAAGATCATATCGTTGGAAAACGTTATCCACTGGATTTACTGAATCACTATGAGTCATGATCCCATGAGCAAACAGCGGGTGATCATCGGATTGTCAGGCGGCGTTGATTCGTCAGTGGCGGCTTATTTGCTGAAGCAGCAGGGTTATGATGTTGTTGGACTGTTTATGAAGAATTGGGAAGATGATGATACCGAAGAATATTGCTCTTCCCGGCAGGATTTTCTGGATGCTGTATCCATTGCCGATGTGATTGATATTCCCATCGAAGTAGTCAATTTTTCGACTGAATATAAAGACCGGGTTTTTTCACATTTTTTGACTGAGTATCAGGCTGGGCGGACACCGAATCCAGATGTGTTGTGCAATGCTGAAATCAAGTTCAAAGCTTTTCTGGATCATGCCAATAAACTCGGTGCCGATTATATCGCTACAGGCCACTATGCCCAGGTGCGGAAAGTAGGTGGTTTATTCCAATTGTTAAAGGGTGAAGACGGAACGAAGGACCAGAGCTATTTTCTGTATCGCCTGAATCAGAAACAACTATCTAGCACGTTGTTTCCGGTCGGACATCTTTATAAGCGCGAGGTGCGAAAGATCGCTAAAGAGATCAAGCTACCGAATTTTTCCAAGAAAGACAGTACAGGGATCTGTTTTATCGGAGAACGCCCATTTCGTGAGTTTCTTAATCGCTACCTTCCGCATGAGCCGGGAGAAATTCAAACTCTAGAAGGGAAAGTGATCGGTCAACATATTGGGCTGATGTATTACACTATTGGACAACGGCAAGGCCTGGGAATAGGCGGTACGCGTGATGGTGGCGATGCACCTTGGTTTGTATCGGCCAAGGATATGGATAGGAACGTATTGATTGCTGTGCAAGGTCACGATCATCCGAGTTTGCTTCGCCCATCGTTGAAAGCAACTGATCTGACATGGATCAGTGGCAAACAGCCCCATTGCAACTGGGTATACGCCGCAAAAACTCGTTATCGTCAGGTAGATGCCCCTTGTGCGATAGTAAGTTTTTCGCAGGATCATTGTCGGATTGATTTTGCGCAAAATCAATGGGCGGTTACGCCTGGTCAATCTGTCGTTATCTATGAAAGCAAAGTATGCTTGGGTGGCGGCATCATTACTGAATGATTATGTGCATTATTTTTGAATTTACCTGGTTGGACTATGCATTAAAATCATCTATCGTAATGAAGAAACTAAGTTACTACTAATCCAACCATAAATATCAGTGTTTGCAATCGTACTTTATTTTAGTATTTATTCCACTTTGGATTTCTTTTTTTATATTTATTGTTTAATTTATAAATAGATAGATATTTTTTTACCTCCTAGTCTTGAAATTATCAAAGATAGATCATATTATCATCAGCACTCTTGGTCGATGAGTGCTAATATCGATTTTTTGTAAATTGGGGTTTTGATTTTTCTTGATTCCTTAAAACAAAGTACAAAATACTTCGTAAATTTCAAATTATTAATTTCAATAGGAGAAAGCAGCATGAAAATTCGTCCTTTGCATGATCGTGTGATCGTCAAGCGATTAGAAGATGAACGTAAAACCGCGTCAGGTATTGTTATTCCAGATAGTGCAGCAGAAAAACCTGATCAAGGTGAAATTCTGGCAATCGGAAAAGGTAAAGTTGGCGACGATGGGAAAGTTCGTCCGCTGGAAGTTAAAGTAGGTGACAAGGTATTGTTTGGTAAATATGCCGGACAATCTGTCAAGGTTCATGGTGAAGAACTTCTGGTGATGCGGGAAGAAGATATTATGGGTGTGATTGAAGGTTAATTGATCCAATCCAATGGCCTGTTAAAGACTATATTTGAGAAATTAGGAGATAAGTTATGTCAGCAAAAGAAGTGAAATTTGGTGATTCAGCGCGCCATAGAATGGTGGCAGGTGTAAATATTTTAGCCGATGCAGTAAAAGTAACCTTGGGACCTAAGGGTAGAAATGTGGTGCTGGATCGCTCTTATGGTGCGCCAACTATCACTAAAGACGGTGTTTCAGTTGCTAAAGAAATCGAGCTGAAAGATAAGTTCGAAAATATGGGTGCGCAGATGTTGAAAGAAGTCGCCAGCAAAACATCTGATGTGGCTGGTGACGGCACTACTACGGCAACTGTATTAGCTCAAGCTATCGTCAAAGAAGGTATGAAGTATGTGGCTGCTGGCATGAATCCGATGGATCTTAAACGCGGAATTGATAAAGCGGTTAGCGCAGCAATTGGTGAACTGAAGAAACTTTCAAAGCCCTGTGCGACGGCCAAGGAAATTGCACAAGTTGGCAGCATTTCAGCAAATTCTGATACTGAAATCGGAAAGATCATTGCAGATGCGATGGAAAAAGTTGGTAAAGAGGGTGTGATCACCGTTGAAGATGGGTCAGGATTGCAAAATGAGCTAGAAGTGGTTGAAGGTATGCAGTTTGATCGTGGTTATCTCTCACCTTACTTTGTAAGCAGTGCAGAAAAGCAAATTGCATTATTGGATAATCCTTTTATTTTGCTACATGATAAGAAGATCTCTAATATTCGTGATTTATTGCCCATACTAGAACAGGTAGCCAAAGCCGGTAAACCACTGCTGATTATTGCTGAAGATGTTGATGGAGAGGCGTTGGCGACTTTAGTGGTAAATAATATCCGTGGAATACTTAAAACCTGCGCAGTCAAAGCGCCTGGTTTTGGTGATCGTCGTAAAGCTATGCTGGAAGACATCGCAATTCTAACTGGTGGTACCGTGATTGCGGAAGAAGTTGGCTTAACTTTGGAGAAAGCTACACTGAATGACCTGGGGCAAGCAAAACGCATAGAAGTGGGCAAGGAAAACACGACCATTATTGACGGTGCTGGCAATGCAAGCAATATTGAGGGGCGTGTCAAACAGATTCGTACACAGATTGAAGAAGCTACCAGTGATTATGATAAAGAAAAACTGCAGGAGCGTGTTGCTAAACTGGCAGGTGGTGTAGCACTGATTAAAGTGGGTGCTGCTACTGAAGTAGAAATGAAAGAGAAAAAAGCGCGAGTTGAAGATGCCTTGCATGCTACACGTGCTGCGGTAGAAGAGGGTGTAGTTCCTGGCGGTGGTGTGGCATTGTTGAGAGCCATCTCGGTTGTCAAACAAATTAAAGGTGACAATCATGATCAGGACGCCGGTATCAAGATTGTGCTGCGTGCTCTAGAAGAGCCATTGCGACAAATCGTAATTAATTGTGGTGATGAGCCATCAGTTGTTGTGAACAAAGTTGCTGAAGGCAAGGGTAATTTTGGTTACAATGCGGCAACTAGTGAGTATGGTGATTTGGTTGCAATGGGTGTTTTGGATCCAACAAAAGTTACTCGCTCTGCTTTGCAGAACGCGGCTTCAGTTGCGAGTCTGATGCTAACAACCGATGCGATGGTGGCCGAGTTGCCTAAAGATGAAGCTGCAGCCGGTGGCATGGGTGGTGGTATGGGTGGTATGGGGGGTATGGGTGGTATGGATATGTAAGTATATCTGCCACAGTTGCTCGATATTTGAATCAAAACAGACCCCAATATAGCGTTGGGGTCTGTTTTTTTGTCTTTATCAGAGTGATCGGATGAATAATGCAACTTGTTTGTTGTTTTATTTTCTCAGCAAAAATTCTTTATCGTGATAAATTCCAAATTATGGATAACTTCAAAAGTTACTCACCTGCCAAGAGTCTACTCAAAGATAGAGTGATTCTTGTCACGGGAGCTGGGCAAGGATTGGGGCGTGTAGCCGCATTAACTTATGCAGACTATGGTGCAACAGTAATTCTGCATGGTCGTAAAGTAGAGAAATTAGAGCGTGTATATGATGAGATTGAAGCTCTCGGTAAAGCCCAAGCAGTAATTTATCCACTTAATTTGGAAAACACTGAAGATAAAGATTTTGAAGTAATTGCGCAGGCGATAGAGCAGCAGTTGGGGCGTTTAGATGGGATTTTGCATAATGCTGCATTTTTATATGGTCTAAGTCCGATAGAAAACCAGACAATTAAGCAATGGCGGACTCTATTGCAGGTCAACTTGATGACTCCCTTTGCTTTAACTAAAGCGTGCTTGCCGTTGCTAAAGAATGCTCCAGATGCCAGTGTTATTATGACTTCGAGTACTCAAGGGCATAATCCATCTGCTTATTGGGGAGGTTTCGCGGTGGCGAAAGCAGGAGTTGAGGCATTGGTGAAGGTTCAAGCGGATGAATGGGAATCTATTGCAAACTTACGCATCAATGCATTAGTGCCTGGCATTGTAAATTCACCGCAACGTGCTAAAACCCATCCTGGGGAAATCAAGCAAACGATGCGACAATCGGAAGATTTAATGACAACGTATTTGTTCTTGATGGGACCAGATAGTAAAGGAATTAACGGTCAGACAGTATTTTGTCAGAGTATTGAATGATCTGGCTGCGGTCAGGAGGATTAAAAGGTATAATCGCTTATATAAAATAAAATGCGAAAGTGGCGGAATTGGTAGACGCACCAGATTTAGGTTCTGGCGCCGAGAGGTGTGGGGGTTCGAGTCCCCCCTTTCGCACCAAGTTGTATGATATTACAGAGCGTTCTGCTCAATAAACAAGAGAATGGCCATTGAATCGCTTTGTAATGTGTTGAAAATATTAATTAGTCAGGAATTTTAATGGGATCAAATGTAGAAACCCTTAGTACATTAGAACGTCGTTTTGATATTACAGTTTCTCTTGAAAAGCTTCAGGATGAGATTGAAAAGCGCTTAAAACGATTAGCAAAGACAACCAAATTACATGGTTTCCGTCCTGGAAAAATCCCATTAAAGATAGTTACTCAAATGTACGGAGAACAAATCCATCAGGATGTTCTGAATGATGCGGTACACAAGGAATTCACTGATACCATTAAAACTTTGAATTTGCAGGTTGCTGGATATCCGCGCTTTGAAGCAAAATCAACAAGCAATAGTAACGGTGGTCCTTCAGAGTATACGTTTACTGCAACGTTTGAGATCTACCCTGAAATAGTGATTGGAGATTTAAGTCAACAAAGCATAGAACGATCTAATGTGCAGATTTTAGATGCTGATATCGATAAAACGTTAGAAATGATACGTAAACAGCGCGTGGTGTTTCAATCAGTTAGTCGGGCAGCGAAAAAAGGTGATCGAGTTAAAATTGATTATCATGGTGTGATTGATGGTAATGAGTTTGCTGGTGGAAAGGCCAAAGATATTCAATTGATACTTGAAGACGGAAGATTTCTTAAAGATTTTGAAACATCTCTTGTCGGCATGAAAGTAGGAAATAGTAAATCGTTCGATGTTGTTTTTCCAGAAAATTATCATGGTAAAGACGTAGCTGGAAAAACCGTTACATTTGAAGTAAAACTAAATGAACTTGAGGAGCCTGTTTTGCCGAATGTGGATGCTGATTTTGCTAAATTATTGGGTGTTTCTGATGGCGATCTTGGAAAGCTCCGAGAAGGCATTCAGCAGGATTTGGAACGTGAAGTATCTAAGCGAATTAGAATCAAGTTGAAAGAGCAAGTTATGCAATCGTTATTGGATACAACTCAAATTGAGGCTCCAAGTGCTCTAGTTAATAAGGAAATAGAGCGATTAATGCAGAACGCAAAGAATGATCTTGAATCTAGAGGAATGAAAGCTAAGGAAATGCCTTTTAAGTCGGATATGTTTAAAGATAAAGCAGTGTACCGAGTTAAACTGGGTTTGATTTTGGCTGAACTTGTCAAAGTGCATGCTCTTAAGGCTACATCAGAGCATATTCGTAACATAATCGAAGAAGCAGCGCAAAGCTACGAGAATCCTGAACAAGTAATCAAATGGCATTATGCGTCTCCAGAGCGTTTACAAGAAGCAGAATCATTGGCATTAGAAGAGAATGTAGTGAACTGGGCACTCGATAAAATTAAATTGATAGACAAAACCGTAACATTTGATGAGTTGATGGGGATATCTTGAAATGACGCAACTATTCGATAATCTAAATGATCTAACACCTAAAGATTTAGGCTTGATCCCAATGGTAGTTGAAACAAGTGGACGAGGTGAGCGTGCTTATGATATCTATTCACGTTTATTAAAGGAAAGGGTTGTTTTTCTAGTTGGGCCTGTCACGGAAGTGAGTGCAAACTTGGTCGTGGCACAATTTTTGTTCTTGGAATCCGAGAATTCGGAAAAAGATATTCACCTGTATATAAACTCACCGGGTGGTGTCGTGTCTGCTGGTTTAGCTATTTATGACACGATGCAATATATCAAGCCAGATGTCAGTACTCTATGTATAGGCCAAGCAGCTAGTATGGGGGCGCTATTATTAACTGCGGGGGCGAAAGGAAAACGTTATTGTTTACCAAACTCTCGCGTCATGATACATCAACCGTTGGGCGGCTTCCAAGGTCAAGCTTCTGATATTGAAATTCATGCTCGTGAGATTTTGTATCTGAAAGCTCGATTAAACGAGATTATGGCGAAGCACTCAGGTCGACCTGTATCTGATTTAGAAAAAGATACTGATCGTGATAATTTTATGAGTGCAGAAGAGTCTGTAAACTACGGTTTAGTTGATGCTGTTCTAGCGCATAGAGACGAAAGTGCAAATTAAATAAAATGCTTATATAGGATTTTATTTTAATCTTGAGTGTCTAATTTGATTATTGTAGGATAAAAAATATGCCAGACAAAGCTAGTAGCGAGAAACTTCTTTATTGTTCTTTTTGCGGCAAAAGTCAGCATGAAGTTAGGAAACTTATTGCGGGTCCTTCTGTATTTATTTGTGATGAATGCATTGAGCTTTGTAATGACATTATTCGTGAAGAAATGCAAGGAGACGAAGCGACGAAGTTGGTCAAATCGAATCTGCCGGTGCCGCGTGAAATTTGTCAAACTTTGGATCAGTATGTAATAGGTCAAGAATCTGCAAAAAAAACACTTTCCGTGGCAGTTTATAATCATTACAAACGCTTGAAAAATGTGGCAAAGCAAGACGAGACAGATGATATCGAGCTTTCAAAAAGTAATATTCTCCTCGTTGGTCCGACCGGTTCTGGTAAAACATTACTTGCGCAAACTTTGGCCCGTCTACTAGATGTACCTTTTATTATGGCCGATGCCACTGCATTAACTGAAGCCGGTTATGTAGGTGAGGATGTTGAGAATATTATCCAGAAATTGCTTCAGAAATGTAATTATGATGCTGAAAAAGCACAGAGAGGTATCGTATACATTGATGAGATTGATAAGATATCTCGCAAATCAGATAATCCATCCATCACGCGGGATGTGTCAGGTGAAGGAGTTCAGCAGGCTCTATTAAAACTAATCGAAGGTACAACAGCTTTGGTGCCTCCTCAGGGAGGACGGAAACATCCTAATCAAGAATTTATTCAAGTTGATACTACTAATATTTTGTTTATTTGTGGTGGTGCTTTTGATGGATTAGACAAGGTAATCAGAGCGCGTACCGAGAAAAGTGGCATTGGTTTTGGTGCTGAAGTAAAAAATCATGGTCGGAAAGACCTAAATAAGGTTTTGCAGCAAGTAGAGCCAGAGGATTTGGTTAAATTTGGTTTGATTCCGGAATTTGTTGGTCGCTTACCTGTTGTGGCAACACTAGAAGAGCTTAATGAAGCAGCATTAATTCAAATTTTGACCGAACCTAAAAATGCACTCGTCAAGCAATACTGGAAAATGTTTAATATGGAAGGAGGAGTGGATCTGGAATTTCGGGAACCAGCTCTTAAGGCTATTGCCAAACGAGCATTGACACGCAAAACTGGTGCGCGGGGATTGCGCTCAATTTTGGAAGAAATATTATTAGATATTATGTACGATCTCCCATCATTAGAAAATATTTCAAGAGTAGTCATTGAATATAATTCAAGTACCGATGATATTAAACCAATATTGATTTATTCTGATCAGCCTAAAATTGCTAAACGTTCTAAGTAAATGGGCAAAGAGTTTGCGAATTGATCTCATTTTTGCTTTATAGAGTGAGAGAACACATATTTATAGCTTCTTATTTGATAATTTAGTTTATTGAATATGTGATAACGTAATTAAAATGGATGTTGTCGTAAATTGGGAATTTTTACAAAAACTTTTTGTTATGAATCTTATAAATGAGTTGATATGACATCTTTAGTTGATAATTCTGAACAATTGATACTACCGCTCTTACCTTTGCGAGATGTGGTTGTATTTCCGCATATGGTTATTCCATTATTTGTAGGAAGGCAGAAATCTATCAAAGCACTAGAAATTGCAATGGAGTCGAATAAAAATATTTTACTTGTTGCACAGAAAATAGCATCTAAAGATGATCCGGCACCTGAAGATCTCTATAGCGTATGCAGCGTAGCTAGTTTGCTGCAGATGCTTAAACTTCCTGACGGCACTGTTAAAGTTCTGGTTGAAGGTAATTATCGTGCTCAAATTCTAGAATTGGTGGATTCAGAGACTCATTTTTCTGGAAGAGCAGCACAGGTATTCGTTGATATCGAGAACAACTCTGAGGCAGAGGCAATGCGGAGAGCTATTCTGACTCAGTTTGATCAGTATGTGAAACTTAATAAAAAAATTCCACCTGAGATAATTACCTCTTTAGGCGGTATAGATGATGCTGGGCGTTTAGCGGATACTATTGCTGCTTATTTGCCATTAAAGCTTGAGCAAAAACAAGAGATTCTGGAAATATTTAATGTACCCAAACGTTTGGAACACTTATTAGGTTTGTTGGAAACAGAGCTCGATATACTTCAAGTAGAAAAACGTATACGCGGTAGAGTTAAACGTCAGATGGAAAAGAGTCAACGTGATTACTATCTTAATGAACAAGTTAAAGCTATTCAGAAGGAGTTAGGTGAAGGTGAAGATGGTGCAGACCTAGAAGAGATTGAAAGAAAAATAAGATCTGCTCAAATGACGAAAGAAGCACTTACCAAGGCCGAGTCAGAATTAAAAAAACTACGCTTAATGTCGCCGATGTCAGCAGAAGCTACAGTTGTTCGTAATTATATTGATGCATTAGTAGCTTTACCATGGAAAAAGAAAAGCAAAATCAATCAAGATTTAAGAAATGCTGAAGCAGTACTTGAGAAAGATCACTTCGGTTTGGAGAAAGTCAAAGAACGGATAGTTGAGTATTTAGCAGTACAGCAGCGCGTGAATAAGATGAAAGCGCCAATTCTTTGCTTGGTTGGTCCGCCAGGGGTCGGTAAAACTTCTTTAGGCCAGTCTATTGCGCATGCTACTAATAGGAAGTTTGTGCGTATGTCGCTTGGCGGCGTGCGAGATGAAGCTGAGATTCGTGGGCACCGAAAAACCTACATTGGATCAATGCCAGGCAAAATTTTGCTTAATATGAGTAAAGTAGGGGTCAAGAATCCATTATTCTTACTTGATGAGATTGACAAGATGGGAATGGATTTCCGTGGAGATCCATCTTCGGCATTACTGGAAGTATTGGATCCAGAACAGAATAACACATTTGTGGATCACTATATTGAAGTGGAATATGATTTGTCGGATGTTATGTTTGTAGCTACTGCAAATACGCTGAATATACCTCCAGCATTACTTGATCGGATGGAAATCATACAATTATCGGGATATACAGAAGACGAGAAGTTAAATATAGCTATGCGCTATTTGCTTAGAAAGCAAACTAATAATCATGGTCTTAAGGAGAGTGAATTATCGGTTTCAGATTCTGCGTTACGTGATATTGCTCGTTATTACACAAGAGAGGCAGGTGTAAGAGCAATGGAGCGCGAAATTTCAAAAATCTGCCGAAAAGCTGTAAAAGCGATGTTACTTAAGAAAGAAAAAAATAAAGTAGTCGTTACTTCGCGAAATCTGGATAAGTTTTTGGGAGTCAGACGCTACACATATGGCGTGGCAGAAGAAAAAAATCAAGTTGGACAGGTTACTGGACTCGCGTGGACAGAAGTTGGTGGTGAGTTATTGACCATTGAAGCTGTAGTGTTGCCTGGAAAAGGGAAAACTATTTCTACAGGCAAGTTAGGTGAAGTAATGCAAGAATCCATTCAGGCTGCTTTATCTGTAGTTAGAGGGCGTTCACATCTATTAGGCATACCACTAGATTTTTACCAGAAAAACGATATCCATATTCATCTTCCAGAAGGAGCGACACCGAAAGATGGACCAAGTGCAGGTATCGGTATATGTGTAGCTATGGTGTCGGCGTTGACCGATATCGCGGTCAAGGCGGATGTGGCAATGACAGGTGAAATTACTCTGAGAGGTGAGGTTCTTCCAATCGGTGGTTTAAAAGAAAAATTGCTAGCTGCGCATCGCGGAGGTATTAAAGCTGTGATTATTCCTGAAAAGAATGTGAAAGACTTAACTGATATTCCACCAAATATAAAAAATCAGTTGACTATATATCCGGTCAAATGGATTGATCAAGTTATTGATCTGGCTTTGGAGCATAAACCTGAGTTACTCTCTACTGCGACTATTACGCAAGCTTCTTTACAGTCTAGTACTGAAGAAAATCTTGGTGAAACGGTCATTAAGCACTAGTTTAACAGGTCTTGACTTAGATAAACAAGTGCGTCTATGTCCCCATTTTGTATAGATATAATGGATTTATAAGAGCCAATCGTAACAGTGATCTTGCCCCGATAATTCGTGCATCTTAACGTGCTTATTATGCGATTTTTTTGAACTGTGCCATAAGCCAGTTTTGCTCAAACTTCATTGGACTGATGTAATTCAGTGTCGAATGTAATCTTCCGTGGTTGTAGTAGTTAAGCCAATCAATCACTTCATACATTGCCTGACGGCGTATTTCAAACCGCATTCCATACAATCTACCCGCTTTCAACGATCCCCACAGGCTTTCAGTGGGAGCATTATGCCAACAGTTGTAAGCATCCAACGGCACCATCTAACATCTTTTAGTGCGCTCAATTATCCTCAAATATTTTTTGAGGGGATAACACCAATAAGACTCCTGCACAACCACCCCTGCCATTGCAATAACCAACTAAAATAGAGGCAGTTAAAAGACAGTTGGAGCAAAAGATGCAGATGAGTTTTGGAGCACTGGAATTGTCAGAGCGATTGAAGCGAGACAATGTTTTGATGAAGATTGATGCGCTGATTAAGTGGGAGGAGTGTAAGCCTCTAACCCTTCCACATTAACACCCTGATACATCATCGCTATCCTCAAGCCTTTTACAAGGAGGAACGATGTCATCATCAGAAGCACGACGAATTCATATCGAAGCATGGCAAACCAGC
>JAGOKN010000030.1 GCA_017994575.1 Nitrosomonas sp. | reverse complement strand
AAACATGGCGACGTTATAAGGTTATTATGATGACTCATGCGAAAGATCAAATAGTTAATTTACCGAACTTAATCAGCCTAATTCGAATATTAATGGCTCCAGTATTGTTTTATTTTGCTTTGACGCAGCAACCTTATTGGTACATGGGAGCATTACTGTTTGCACTATTCACCGATGTGCTGGATGGTTTTCTTGCCAGAACATTGAATCAAATCACTGAAATGGGATCTCGTCTCGATAGCTGGGGTGATTTTATCATCTATTCCACCATGGCCATCTGTGCCTGGATATTATGGCCGGAGATCATTCAGCAAGAAAAATTCTACTTTATTCTCATCGTTCTCAGTTTTACACTGCCGGTACTGATTGGCTTCATAAAATTCCACACAGTGAGTAGTTATCATACTTGGAGTGTAAAACTCGCGGTCGCGATTACTGTGGTCAGTTATATTTTGCTGTTTACTGAACTGCTCGACTGGCCATTTAGAGTTGCCGCCATCTTCTGCTTGTATGCAGCAATGGAAGAAATTGCCATTACCTTGTTGATTCGGCATGAACTGGTGGATATCAGGACGGTATGGCAAGCATTGAAGTATAAAAAGAACAACCAGTGAAACGGCTCACGAAACTTTAAACATTTGGAGAGCCTTATAATGAGCGGGCTGAGTTTGCGAGTTAAGTAGCCGGGACAGTGGTAAATAATTCGTTTAACATCGGAGCACACGATAAAATACCATCTAAGCCTAAGACTTCATCGAGATTAACCGGATAAAATACCGACCATGACATACATACACGATCAAATTCTGCCAGAAGGAACTCACATCGGCGTCTACGAAATTAAAAGCGTTGCAAAAGTGGGGGCATTCGACATCATTTATCGCGCTTGGAATCATCACCTCAAGGAGCGAGTAAAAATACAAGAGTATTTTCCCCATGATATTGCCATGCGTATCGATAATGGCTTAGGTGTCGAACCTAAATCTGCAGATCAGAAAGCGGATTATGAGTATGGCTTGCAGGCTTTTTTGCATCAAGCTGAGGTGTTGACGCAAATTGAGCATTCCAATATCGCAACTGCCGAAAATGTTTTGCCTTTCAATGGCACAGCTTATCTGATCCTGCGAGCGCAGGAAGGTACGCCGCTGTCCAAATTGATACAGTCTCAAGCATCGTTTGCCGAGACAGAACTGAAATTCATTTTGACGGCAATGTTGAGCGCATTGGAAAAAATTCACGCACAAAATATTGTTCATGGTGGAATCCAACCGGCCACCATTCTGTTGCGCAAGGATGGTGAACCCGTATTGACGGGTTTTTCCGCTGCACGTTTGGCGATGGCTGCACGCACTGCCCAACTTGCCAGTGAACTTGCCAACGGTTATGCGGCAGCGGAACAAGACGATTCAGCAAAAACGATTGGACCCGCCACTGATTTTTATGCGTTGGGTGCAATCTTGTATGAATGTATGATGCACAAGCAACCGATTGCCGCACAGGACCGTTTGCAGGCATTGCGTCAAGGCGAACCGGATCCAATGATACTGGCCTCGGAATCGTTGGATACCGCTTACAGCACAGAATGGTTGCAAGCGATTAACTGGATGCTGCAGCCTGATTATCAGCAACGACCGCAAACAGCCAATGCGATTCTCGGACTACTAAAAACCGAGCAACCTAACGACCCTGTGCGTTCTTCGAGTACACAGCAAAACCCAGAGATGGATGGAAATTCGGGTTCTAGGAACTATCGAATGCTGGCTGTTATAACTGGGATTGTTGCGTTGGCGACAGCTGGGCTATGGTTTAGTGAAAAACCAGCAGAAATATTGGATGAGAATCTCAGTGCAGCGGTTGACGCACCATTATCCCAGCCTGCGTCGAGCGAAGGAACTGCAGCATCTGAAAACAAAGAAATAGCATCCATCTCATTGGCTGCTATCCCATCGAATTCCGGTGCCGGTCTGGATAAAATTACCGAGATTGTTTCAGAAAGAATTGATCCTGCCGACAAGCAACCTGCTGAAAATGCGCCGCCGATAGCAAATGATGCGATTGTGTCCGAGCTTAGCAACAAGGGAAGCGCTCAGTCAGCAACCGACAGCAATCCACCGATGCCAGCGATCAATTCATCACCTGAATCCAAGCAACAGGTTGCGAGTAAACAACCCATTGATGCAGCATCCCTCAAAAAGCATCTGGCTGCAGCTGAAAAAGCCATGAAAGCAGGGCGCTTTACGACACCATTGAAAGATAACGCGCATAAGCATTATCAAGCCGCTCTGGTTATTGATCCAAACAATGCACAGGCCAATGCGGGGCTGAAAAAAATAGTGGATCGGTATGTGCAATATATTGAAAAAGCTAAATCGACTGGTCAATCAAACAAGATCGAACTTTATTTGCAAAGAGCCGAAGCAGTCTTGCCCGATGATCCTAAACTACAGAAAATTCGGGCGGCGCTAGCGGCTGCTCAATAAACCATTTCATCGATACGGCCGGATGGAAAATCGGCTTCAACAACCATGATTTTTGTGCCGTTTGAAGCCTGATTAGGCATCAGATAAACGCCAGGCCAGTTTGCGTGAGTCCTGTTAAGTTGATGTTTTCAGTATTGGAGCTGGTATCGGCTGCCAGTGTCGCCAAGGTGCCGACCGACATCTCGCCCGTATCAAGCAGTTTAATATAGGGTGCTTTCTCAGTATCCGAGGGTATGCTTCCGAACAGGTTGTACCACAGTAAAGTCACGACTTCGTCGTGACTTTTGTCGCCGGTTATGTAAATGGCACGTTCTCCCAACAGCTCGTAGCCGACGCCATTGTCCACTTCGTCGAGGCCAATACCGACATATTCCATGTTATTGACAGTATGCGGTCCGAAAACAACCCCGAGTAACTTGGCGACCTGACCGGCATGGCCGTCCAGATCAAGCGCCAATCCGATATCCTCAAATTCCAAGCGTTCAATACGCGCTAGCGTATCCTGGTTATCTGGATTGGCGTTGGCGGTCAGCGTGTAACCGCTGGAATTTTTGCTGAGTGAATAGTGTTCGCGCAGCGATGTGACCAAAACCGTATCGATGCCTGAATCACCATCCAGGAAATTGCGTCCATTGTTGCCGATCAGCACATCATCACCTTGACCCCCCAGGGCATTTTCGATGGTAACGCCATCTGCAATCCATACATTAGGAATAGGCAGTCCCAGATTATTGCCATTGGATTGAACGTATACGGATTGTCCAATAAACGATGCACTGGTAGGATTTAAATCAATGCGGGCGGGAATTGTGCCTGAATAATGCAGCGTGTCGGAGCCGCCGGCATCCCACAGGGTTTCGTGATAGCGTGTTGAATCGTCGTAGGTGTAGGTATCATCACCGGCATGATATTGACGGTTGGCGCCATATAAAAATTGCACGGCGGCTATATCGAATACCATAGGGGTCGTCGGATGAAAAGAAAATTCGTTGCCTACTTCACCTTCAATCGTGGAATAGGTATAACTCATGAGGGTATGAATGATGCTATCTTGATCAGCCGGTAGTGTTGCTGCTGAGCCATTGGAGTCATCAAAGGGGTGTTTAAGTCCCAAAGCATGGCCTATTTCATGCAACAGAGTTTCATAGGAAATAGTGCCTGGATCCCAATCCTGGAAATTGAGCAGGCCTAGCGTGTTAGCCCAGATATCACCTGATCTGACAGTTTGACCAGGCAGGTAAGACCAAGCCAAAGTCGACTCATCAGGATCTTCGGTATAGGCGGCACGGATATCGCCGACCTCCTGGGGAGTCTCCGTCACTTTGACAAAATTCAAGTTGGCGACATTAGCCCAGCGTTGTAAGGCCAGCTCAAAATTGATTTGATCTTTGCTGGTCAATGGCACTGCTGCCTGATTCCAGGGTTCGCCATCACCCCATGGAACACCGTAGCCCGATCCGAAATCGGTAGACCAATAGGCAACGTCTTTACTGGTCGGAAAGCTGTAGGTAATGGTCGAATTTGTCCAGCGCGAGCCGCCTAATAATGCATCAATCGTGTTGATATGAGCGGAATGAGTATAGGTAACGCTACTTGAGACATAAGGTGTCGCCATCCATGAATCCCATTAGTCAGTTAATAAAAAACTTTCAAGAAAGTGCTATATAACAGATTTTATATGAACTGGGAGCATGTAAAACAAGTAATTAAGCCACAATCTTTGTATTAGCCAGAATGACTGTGAATCGCTATCCGGAATTGATTGGCTATGAAAAACGTAACGATAATCTCGAATCTCTGATCAATCTATCGTGAACGGAGAAAAATCAACTCAGTGGGATTGATTGTTCATTCCACGCTTTCTTCATCGAATTCCACCGAAAATCGATAACCCGTTCCTCGCACGGTTTGAACCAAGTTTTCTTTATCCACCGCTTCTAGTATTTTGCGCAATCTGCGTATATGCACATCGACGGTCCGGTCTTCGATAAACACGTGATCACCCCATACCCGGTCCAGAAGTTGCGCGCGGGTATGGACACGTTCCTTATAGGCCATCAGAAAATGCAGCAGCCGGAATTCAGTCGGCCCCAATGCAATTTCTGTAGTCTTTGACGGATCATCAAGTGCATAAACATGAACCCGATGCGTCGTGGGATCCAGTTTCAATCCTCCCAGTTCAATAATTTCATCCGACATTTCCGGTAAGCGCCGGCGCAGGACAGCTTTAATCCGGGCAATGAGCTCGCGGGGTGAGAAAGGTTTGGTAATGTAATCGTCTGCCCCGGCTTCCAGTCCGGAGATTTTGTCATTTTCCTGCACACGCGCTGTCAGCATGATGATGGGAATCGATTTTGTGCGTGCCTCACGCCTTAATCGACGTGCAAGTTCAATGCCTGTCGTGTCCGGTAACATCCAATCCAATAACACAAGGTCAGGCAGGACATTATTGATGAGTTGCTTTGCCTGCTCCGCATTATTCGCACATAACACCATATGTCCCGCTCGCTTCAAATTGAGTGAGATCAATTCCTGGATTGCAGGTTCATCTTCAACAACCAGTATTGTGACAGCCATCAACGACCTCGCTTGCATGTAATGTAATTAAAAGATGCTGAGATCATATAAACAAAGCATTACATATTTATGACAGTCGCATGAATGTAGTGATTTTTTAACAAAAATGGAGTGCCGCGTTTCAGAAATGTGACATATTCTCAGGAATCACAGCCGGCTTTATCAATAATGATTGATCCTGTAATTCGCTAACGATAGACTGTTCGATCTTTTGTTTATTTTCCTAAGGTTAGGTTTCAATTGTTGAATGTAGTTGCATCGTTGATCAGTGTGCAAGGAAAAATTATGCCATTAAGTATTCTCAAGCCCAGTCTGGAAAAATGCTGCGGATTATTATTAATGGCATTATCGGTTGCGGTTGCCGCTGAAGAATGGATTTACAAGGTGCGGCCAGGAGACAACCTCTGGAATCTGACCGAGCGTCATCTTAAAAGCATGGATTATGCGCAGGGATTGCAGCAAATAAACAATATACGCAATCCCTATGTCATACCGCCTGGAACCCATCTGCGTATTCCCATTGCTTGGGTAAAAATGCTGGATGAGGTATCAGCGCAAGTGATTAGTGTGCATGGAACCGTCATGTTGCAACGTGGAAGTCAGCAATCCATGCCGATTGAAATGGGCATGCAGTTGTTGGCTGGAGACGAAATACGCAGTGCAGAGGATGCCTTTGTGACGATTGAGTTTGCAGATAAATCGCTATTGCGGGTGCAGGAGAATACACAATTGCGTCTGGAAAATATGCGCATATTGGGCGATCAGGGTCTGTTTGATACCCTCATTGATTTGCGTGAAGGGCGAACTGAAAGCTCGGTTCCCAGTAAATCGGAGAAAGGGATACGTTTCAGAATTAAAACACCGCCTGCGATCACTTCAGTGCGCGGTACGGATTTCCGGGTGGGTGCGACGGAGGGAAAATCAGTTACCAGCAGCGAAGTATTGACCGGAATGGTGGAAATCGAGGGTGGAAAAAAGCAGGTGAAAGTGCCCGCTGGCTTTGGTGCCGTTACCGCTCAGGATAAGCCGCCGATGTCTCCAGTCAAGCTTCTGCCTCCGCCTGATTTGAGCGAAACAAATCATTATTATCAGAAACTGCCCTTGGTGATTCAATTTAACGCCTTGTCGGGCGCTCAGGCATACCGCGCACAAATTGCGATCGATCGGAATTTTAGAAATTTATGGTCTGAATTTACGACGGCAAGCTTGCCTTTTCGTGATGGAAACATACCCGATGGTGATTATTGGCTGAGAGTTCGCGGTATTGATCGCTTGCAGATTGAAGGCATGGATGCGGCGATTCCTTTTTCGTTGAATGCACGCCCCGAAGCCCCCTTTATTATTGCGCCATTACCCAGTGGCATGACTGCTCCAGAAAAACAGGAATTTAAATGGGCAATCCAATCGGAGGCATCACATTATGCCTTCATGATTAGCCGGAATGCCGATTTTACCCAATTGGTTTACTTTGATCCTGAAGTAAAAGACAACGGCGTGACATTAACGGAATCACTGGCCCCAGGTTATTATTTTTGGCGTATCTTTTCTGTTTCAGCCAGCGAGGGAGCCGGTCCATTCAGCGACACGATGCCGTTCAGAGTGCCTTATCCCAGTCCATCGCTTGAAGAACCAAAGCTGGATGAGAATGAAATGACGTTTGCATGGAGTGCTACTGCGGAAGGGCAAAGTTTTGATTTTCAGTTTGCCCGTGATAAGGAATTCGCCGACATTCTTCATGAAGAGACCACAGCAGCTTCTCAGATCGTGATACCGAAACCTGCCAGCGGTACTTATTACTTGCGCATCAAAGCCATTGAATCGGATGGTTTTCAGGGACCATGGGGAGCGACACAGATGATTGAAGTGCCGCGTGGAATATCGTATTGGTTTATGCTGCTGATGTTATTGCCATTGCTTGTGCTTCTATGATGTATGGGAGTGATTTAGGAAAGCAGCCGAATACATTGATTTTACGCATCATCTTATTGCTGGTTGGGGTTTTATACATCGCTTATGCAGACATACTCCAGCGTTTTGATTTCATCATCTATGACAAAATATCGACATTACGGCAATATTCGCGGGACCCCGATATAGCAATCGTTGCCATTGATGAAGAAAGTCTAAAGGTGTTAGGTCGTTGGCCTTGGTCCAGGGCCGTGCATGCAGAAATCATCAATCGACTGAAAGCGATTGGCAATGAGGCGGTGGCCTTGGATCTGCTCCTGCCCGAATCTCAGCAAAATGATCCCTATGCTGACTCATTGCTGGCTTCGGCGATTGCCGAACACAGCAATGTCATTCTGCCTGTCGCGCCTGTATCCACAGCCGACCCGGAATCCTTGTCGCTCATTCAACCACTTGCACTTTTTGCCCGCCATGCGGCATTTGGACATGCGGATATCGAATTGGACAGCGACGGTGTTGCGCGGCGTGTTTTCCTGTATGCGGGCATGGATGAATCCACATGGCCAGCATTGGGTTTGCTGCTGGCAGATCCTGCGATCGTAAAAAGCATCGCTCAGCCGGTGAAGATTGATCAGGCAGAATCAGGTCAGCGGCCACATTGGATTCGTTCGCACGAGGTCTTGATACCGTATCTGAGCCAGTCCAGCGGATTCCAGAGAATTTCCTATACGCAAGTGTTATTCGATGATGAAGCGCTAGCCGGGTTACGCAATAAAACCGTGATTATTGGCGTGACCGCAGCGGGAATGGGAACACGTTTCGCAACACCGCTATCAACAGTCAGTCGTCAACCGATGTCGGGGGTTGAATGGCATGCGAATGTTTTCTCGATGTTAAAAAATGATCGCGCCATACATCCGATTTCCCAGGTGGCGGCGACTGTTATTTCAGTTGCCTGGGTGGTCGGCATTGTGCTGGTAATGGGATTATTAAAAAGACATTTCACGCTTATCCCATTGCTGATTTTCCTGATTTTGGGCTTGTGTCTTTCTGGCACGATCATGACATTAGGCCATCTCTGGATTCCTCCCGCCGCGGCTTTATTGGGTACCGTGTCGCTTTATCCGTTTTGGAACTGGCAGCGCATCAATCAATTCCTGCGCGTGTCGTGGATCACTAAAGTGCGTTCCAGCGCTGCTCTGGAATCGATAAATGACGGCATTATCACGACGGATGTGACTGACCATGTCATTTATATCAATAAAGGCGCTGAAAAAATTCTGTGTTTGTCGCTTGATCAACTCGAAGGAAAACCTTTGCGAGAAATTCTGCAACTGCGTTCTAAGCGCGATCATGCATCGGCTGTTCAAACGGTCAAAGATATCCTGAATCCCCGCCTGGAAAAACCGGGCATGATTGAATGCCTGCTATTAACACGCTATGGCGGTGAGCGCACCGTGCGTATTACTCGCAACCAAATCTATGACGACCGGAAACTATTGGTCGGATCGGTGATTGCCATAGCGGATATCACCGACACGGTTGAGTTGTCACAACAGATTGCGCATCAGGAAAGTCATGATGCGCTCACAAAATTACCGAATCGCAGCAAACTACAGACGCAATTTAATCGCATGATTCAATCACTGCAAAATACCGACAAGGTCATTACAGTTTTTTTTATCACGCTGGATAATTTCAAGAAAATCAATGATGCGATGGGGCATCATGCGGGTGATAAATTACTCCGCATGGTTTCCCAGCGCTTGTTTGAGGTCGCACACGCAGACGATGTGATTGCACGCTGGGGTGGAGATGAGTTTGTGCTGCTGTCTGATCATCTGAGCGAGGAAAGTGCTGTGATTGCAATGGCGCAGAACATTCTGGATGCCATCAGACGTCGATTTGAAATCGATGATCTGGGCGTATTTGTTTCTGTCAGTATTGGAATCAGTTCTTACCCGGAAAGCGGATCAACCAGCGAAATAGCGTTGGAAAGAGCAGGTACGGCCATGTACCGTGTCAAACAGGATGGCGGCAATCAATTTGGCTTCTACTCTCCCGAATCCTCGGTAGTTTGGACGCGTGACCAGCTGGAACTCGAAACAGAGCTGCGTGCTGCCATTAAAAACGATGAACTGCAGGTATTATTCCAGCCGATAGTCAATGCGAAAACACATCGCATTACCCGCATGGAGGCCCTGGTGCGCTGGCCGCACCCTAAACGGGGATATTTATCGCCCAGTGAATTCATTCCGCTGGCCGAAGAGACCGGACAAATCGAGCAGTTGGGCGAAGTTGTGCTAAAAGCTTCGTGTTTATCCGCCTATGCATTGTTGCAACTGGGATATCCCGTCAATATCTCTGTCAATGTCAATCCACGTCAGCTGTTGAACAAGAATTTTCAGCAAACGATTATCCAGACGTTGCATGACACGGGATTGCCTGCAAAATCTTTGATCCTGGAGATTACCGAAAGCGCGATTGTCAACGACATGGAGCGTGTCGGTAAAGTATTGGAAGCAATCAAGATGCTGGGGGTTTCAGTGGCTCTGGATGACTTTGGTACAGGCTATTCGTCCCTGACTTTATTGCGCGAACTGCCCATCGATATCTTGAAAATCGACAAATCATTTGTACGTATGCTGGATCAAAATAATAATGATCTGAAAATTGTGCAGGCCATTATCGGTCTGGGGAAGAATCTGGGGCTGGCCATTATTGCGGAAGGCGTTGAAACCGAGCAACAATCCAGCTTGTTGCTGCAATATGAATGCGACTATCAGCAGGGTTATTATTTCAGCCGCCCGATTCCCTATGAGGCTTTGTGCGAATGGATCCAGGAGAAAAAATACGCGACCCACTGACAGTAAACTGAAGTATTCCTGAAACAGTCAATGAGTAATTGTTATTTTTGTAATCAATAGGGTATCCCAAACTTGGCGTACGATATTTACTTCGTGACAATGCATCTCACCTGATCGCATCATTGGAGCCATCATACCTAATATTGCTGGGCCGTTAAGGTGTAGCGGAAGGTATCGGGGTCCAGTTGATTCAACGCTTTCCCGCCGGTTTCCCCGTTTGGATACATGAAGTACGCAATCTTGGTTTGGGAATGGGGCAGGACAACATCATGGGCGGTGTTGTAGGCGAGCCAATTCATTTCCCAGGTGCCGAACAATCGCTTGCGCATCGCCACCACTTTCGGATCATTGAGCTGCAAATTGCCGGGAGGCTCCTCCAGCACTACTTTGCGCACATCGGCGGGATCGACCGGTACCCAGCCAATGCCTTGGGCGAAGAATTCCGCGCGGCAGTGCTGTCCCTTGCTTGCGTTGGCACTGCCAAGTCCGAGGCTCTTGTAGCCAAGCTGCGAAGGTGCGACGCGCACTCCGTAAATATCGCGTGCCGCCACGCCGACCGACCTTGCCAGACCGACGAATAGGGCGTTGAGGTCGCCACATTTACCGCCGAAATAGCGCGTTTCCAGCATTGTCTTGATGTCGCCCCAGCCGCAACCCATGACTTTGGGATCACGAAAGGTATTGTCCACGACCCATTCGTAGATCGCATGCGCTTTTTCGATATCTGTTTTAGCATGCCGGATGATGTCTTGCGCGGTGTCACGCACGATGCCATCGGTTGGAATGAGCTCCGTCGGCTCGGTGTAGAGTTTCATTTCGGCTTGCGACAGGCTGGGGGCATTCGGATTCGATCCGGAGAAGTCCACGGTGCGGTCGCGTGTCGCAAAACGGCTGATGACTTCGAGTACGGGAGTTTTTTCGTACTCTTTCCATTCCACATAGAGCATTTCCATACCATATTTCGGCTCGGTAATAACGTTCATCTGTCCGTTGCCGGTCCAAGTATTGCTCAATGGCGTATGCCAGTCGGTCTTGGCCGTGTATGGCAGTGGAACCCAGGCGCGTGAGACACCGGAAGGATTGGCAATTTCCAGTTTGGTGGCTAGTTCGTAAGTGCGCCAGCCCTCATTTTGTGCAGAGGCAGCTGCGCCGCGCACGGCTGGCAATCCGGCTATGAATGGGGTTGCAAGGGCAGCTTGCAGAAAAGTGCGTCGTTTCATTTAATCTCTCCAGGTTGAATGCATCGGACCGGCGTTGGATCTCGACCAGCGGTATATTTGACGCAGTGGGACAAATGCCGTATGCCTGCCCGGGTAGCATTTAGTATGCTTGTTGTTGGTATTGAAGATAATCAATGACATCGTTTTTTGAACCTTTAAAACAGGGAATGACTTGGCGGCGCTCAAGAGAATTCAGATAAAGCGGATCATAGTAATATTTTACAAGTTTTTCGATCCATACTTTGTTCGATACAATCTCGTTCATATTCAAAAAATCCAGTTGTGCATTTTCCAAATCGTTTAACACTTCCTGGAACCGCTTGCCGCCTAATTTTCTGCTGATCATTTGCAATGAATGCTTGTATTTTTCAAACAGCTGCATAGCCTGATCATGCAATGCTTCTGGTTTTTGCGCTGGCCATTTTTTTTCTTGCCGTGCTTGTTGCGCATGACCGATCGCAGTATTGAGCACATAATCCTCAAAAATATTGTCCACTCTGATTTCAAAAGGTTCATCAAGCCAAATGACGTCAGAGGATCGCATGCGGACAAAGAAATTTGCCGGCACGCATATTTTTCCGATGCTGCGGCTTTCATCCTCAACCAACCACGGCGCATCCAATTGCATTGGGTGCTCTAATTTCAGCAAATTGACCGCCAACCGATTTTCAAAATCAATTTGCGTCGGCTGAGGGATGGAGAATCCCCCAAAAGCGGATCCCCGATGCTGGGCGATGCCTTCTAAATCGACACAAGGATAATAACTCCTTACTGTATGGATCAGCTTGGTTTTCCCGCTGCCCGTAGATCCTGTAATCACCAATAATTGCTTATTTTCGCTGAATGTATCAATAATACCCATTAAAAATGCACGCACTTTCTTATAGCCACCAACAATCAGCGGTCTTTCAACACCGGCCTCTTTTAGCCATTGCTGAGTGATCTGCGACCGCTTGCCGCCGCGAAAACAATACAGCACGGTCCGGGGATTTTTCTGCACAAACTTCAGCCACTGATCCAGACGAGCCTGTTTCACAGAACCTGAAACAATCTGATAACCCAGGCGGATTGCGGCTTCCTGCCCCTGATGCTTGTAAGTAGTCCCGACAAGCACGCGATCTTCATTATCCAGTATGGGCATGTTGACGGACCCGGGTAGAGAGCCTTGTAGAAACTCGACCGGCGCACGCACATCGATTAGTGGCGTTTCCGTTAGGAATAATTCTGTTAATTCATCCATGCTGATGGCTTGTTTATGCAAAGACCACTGCTTTGTGTTGGCGAGGCAAAACCTGTCCGACAATCTCGGCGGATTTAAACTTGCTGCGCAGGGCGTGGGTCATGGCGTGGCTGACCTCTGGAGAAACACTCAATAACAAGCCTCCGCTTGTCTGTGGATCATGGATTAAAAGCCTGTGAAGCTGGTCCAGATTGGAGACATCGATGTTAGGCTCAGTGTATTCCGCATTTGTCCTGTGCGCCTTCGTCAAAAAAGAGTGTTCTAAACAGGAAAAAGTCTTGGTAAACCGTGGGAGTTTTTCTGCCTGAATGCTTAAAGTCACTTGGCTGGCATTGGCAAGTTGCATGGAATGACCGGAAAAACCAAAACCTGTGATATCCGTTGCAGCGTGAACGGCTGCTTGAAATTCCGCAGTCATGTAGTCAATGGCGTTATTGATGGTAGCCATGCTCTGTAAGGCCTCCTGGATATCCTCTTCCTGGGATTCTTGTCTTTTTAAAGCAGCCGTCATGGTTCCCGTGCCCAGCGCTTTTGTGAGAATCAAATGATCTCCGGCTTGAGCCCCGGCATTGGTCCATACTCGACTGGGATTGACAAATCCGGTGACCGACAGGCCAAACTTCAAAGTGTCATCATCAATGGAATGTCCGCCGACGAAATTAGCCCCAGCCTCGGCGATTTTGTCACTGGCGCCTTGCAGCATATCAACGATGATGTGCTCAGCCATGCTGGCCAAAGGAAATGCCAGAATCCCCATGGCGGTTGTCGGTTTGCCGCCCATGGCATAAACATCGCTGAGCGCATTGGCGGCGGCAATTTCACCAAAAAGCTTCGGCGTGTCTACGATAGGAGTGAAAAAATCCAAAGTTTGAACCAGGGCGATTTCTTCATTGATTTTATAAATGGCGGCATCATCAAACAGCCCGCCATCCACCAGCAAAGCGGGATGCGCAGGTGGGAATCTTACCTGTTGCAAAATCCGGCGAAGCTCCGAGGCTGCAACTTTAGCGGCACAGCCTCCTTTTTGCACAGTCTGTGTCAGTGCGATTTTTTCTGAACTCATGAATACTTTGGGATATAGAAGAAAGGGGATAGGAAAAAATAAATATGCTTTTTCATGCCAATTGAAGCTACAGGAAAGGCAATGCAGTGTCAAACCGTTGCCAAACCAGCGGAGTCTCAGTGCGAAGTGCTGTCTATCGTTGTTATTGCACACCATTCACCGATGCCGAGCTAAAACAGTCATCGTTGGCATCTTTCCTATTCACGCATCTACATCAAGCATTGATTACGCCAGCGTGAAAGTTTCATGACATCGGAATGTCATGAAAATGAAATATTCAACTTGTAGTATGCACGCAATGCTAAAGAGGGATTGATCTAGCGCGGTGGGCATTATCCGTTTCACTCAATATATTTAAATCAATGGGAATTATGCTGAAACATTTTTGGAAAAAGACACAGGCATGCGTCGTAGTGCTGATGCTGATGTTTTATGCCTCGGCGGCAATGGCCAGTAGTATCGACAATCTGGCAAAGGCACTGGCCAAGATTCGTGGTGAAGTCGAGACATTGCAGACACAGCTCGACACCGAGAAGGAAAAACATGGCAGCAAAATCGTTGCGCTCAATTCGCAATTGGCAGATCTGAGTGTTGAAGAAAGAAGGCAGAAGCTGAGCATTGAGAAATTGGAGCACTCCATTGCAAAGATGACCGAGCACACAAAAAAAACCGAGCAATCAGGCGAAAACTTGAAACCGGGATTGTTAGCCGTTTTGAATGACTATAAATCGCATGTCCAGACTGGTTTTCCATTTAAAACGCAGGATCGCATCAAAGCCATCCATGATCTTGAAAACAACTTAACTAATCAGCTGATTGATCCCAATAAAGCGGTCAGTCATGCGTGGTCGTTGATTGAAGATGAAATTCGCCTGAGTAAGGAAAATGGAATTTATCAGCAAACCATCGCGTTGGATGGAAAAAACGTGCTGGTGGATATTGCAAAGCTGGGTACAGTATTTCTTCTGTTCCAGACCAGAGATAACAGGGGTGGGATGGCGAAACGGTTGGCCAGTGGGGAATGGAAATTTGAAACTGTCGATAGCACCGATGAAGTTGAGCGTATCAGAGTGTTATTTGATTCATTGAAGAAACAGATACGCCAGGGTTATTTTGAAATACCAAATCCGTTGAGAAAATGAATAAATTACTATTATTGATAGTGTTACTGCTGATAGCGTTGGCAAATCCTGTCTATGCCAAAGAGAATAAAGCTGCAGATTCTGCAGAGAGCATATCGGTGTCAGCACCCGAAGAAAAAACCGAAGGGGCTGCTACTAAAAAGCAAAGTTCCTCCAAGCAGGAAGCCATCAATCTGGAAACTGCTTACAAACGGGAATACGCCTTTTTGGAAGCACAGAAGCGGGAACTGACCGAGCGCCTGAAAAACTATCAATCCACTACAAATCGTGAGGAGCAGGCGCTGAGCGGAAAGATTGGCGCGCTGGAACGCAATTCGGTAGACCGTTCGGCAAAAATTGATCAGTTGACAACGCAATTAGCAGAAATTGAACGAAAAGAAGCCGCCGTCACAGAACGCAGCGATGCTTTGGAAACGACTTACCTCCAAGCGGAGGCAACCCTTAAAAATCATGGCATCGAGATGCCCATGACGATGAAGGAAGCGAAAGGGAACGATCAGGTCAAGGTGGATTTCTTGTTTAAGCAAGCCTTGTCTTTGCTTCAGGGGCTTGGGGCCATTCAGACAAAACCCGGCAAGTTTTTTCTGGAAAACGGTAAACAAGCGGAAGGCTCGTTGATTTATCTGGGCAATATCGCCGCTTATGGCGTCAGCCCCGATGGCAGCGGCAGCTTAGCGCCAGCCGGAGGCGGGGAATTCAAAGTTTGGAAAAGCGCAGGCGCACAAAGCGCCATGGCGTTGAGCAAAAACGAGCAGCCGGACACGCTAGAGTTATTCCTGTTTGAGTCGCGCACTACCGCCGTCGATGAAATGCACGAACAAACCTTGCTAGAACATATCGATTCGGGCGGAGCCATCGGCTGGGTCATCGTCATACTCGGCCTTATTGGTGGAATTTTTATCCTGATCCGAACTTTTCTGTTGCGCGCCAACAGCGCGGATACGAAGAAGTTATCGGATCAAATCATCCATCAGCTGGCCGAGGGCGATCTGGAAGTGGCCAAGAAACAATGCGAAGACAGCGCATCATCCGCCATTGGCCGGGTATTGCTGTATACGTTGCGTCATCTGAAAGATGACCGGGATCACATGGAAGGCATTGTATACGAAGCGATTCTACAAGAATCCGCACCCTTGGACCGATTGGGTCCTGCCATTATGGTGATCGCCTCAGTCGCGCCACTGCTGGGTTTGTTGGGTACGGTCACCGGTATGATTGAAACCTTCGATTCGATTACCCAGTTCGGTACCGGCGATCCAAAATTATTGTCTGAGGGCATCGCGATTGCTTTAGTGACGACCGAATTAGGCCTCGTTGTTGCCATTCCAACCTTGTTATTAGGTTCTTTATTGTCGACTTGGGCGAGAAATATCAAGCGGGACATGGAGCATTCGGCGCTTAGAATTGTGAATGTATTTATGGGCAGTGCGCTGGATTCGGAAGAAACATCTGCGCCGGATATGAACGACACGTCTTTGTTATTGCAGAATCCTTGAAATGAACTTTTCAGAACTGATTATTTGGATCAAGGAATTATTTGTAATAGGTGGAGCGGTCATGTTCCCGCTGGTGCTCTGTACTTTGTTGCTCTGGTATGGAGTGGGGTATCGATTTTGGGTCATGAAAGATCCGAAATTGATGGGGGTGCGCGATATGGTGAAGCTGTATCAGCAGCATCATGACAAACCGGCGCGCAATATTATCGCCAGAGCGATCAAGCAAGGTATTGGGTTACAAAATAAAGGCGTCAGAAACTTGCGGCGTCATTTGGATGCGGCTTTTTACGACTATGAGCGAGAACTCGCAAAGTTTGCTTCGCTCACGCGCGTGGTCGTGCTTGTCGCGCCTTTATTGGGGTTATTGGGAACCGTGACCGGCATGATTGAAACCTTTCAATCCTTATCGACCATGACGCTGCATTCTCAGTCGGGCGGCATTGCCGGCGGTATCGCTGAGGCTCTGTTTACCACCCAGATGGGATTGACGGTAGCGGTGCCCGGTGTCTTAGCTAATAGCATTCTGAATAGACGACAACAGCAAATTGAACAGGATCTTTCTCAGGTCAAGGATCTGCTGTGTCATCAAACATCCACCACACACGGGAAAGCATGAAATGAGAAACAACGAACCTGCGGAAGCCGAAGCCGTGATCGACATGACGCCAATGATTGATATGGTGTTCATATTACTGATTTTCTTCATGGTAACAGCGACTTTTGTCAAAGATATGAAATTGGAGCTGGAACGGCCCAAAGCGAGCAGCTCGGTAGTTGCCTCCAGCAAGGCGATTCGCTTGTTCATCGATCGCAATGGCGACACCTTTTTGGATGGCGAACCGATACGCATCTGGTTGATACAAAGCAAGCTGCGGGATTTGCTGAACACGGCTTCCAGCAAGGTGGTGTTGGTGGTGACGGATGATGGCGTACCTGCGGGGAAACTGGTTGAAGTCGTGGATCAAGCACGCTTGGCAGGCGCCGAGAGTGTAGGGGTTGCCACTAAAAAAGAAGCGGGATAAGGAGGGAACAAATGGAAACGATGAAATTGAAACAACACTTGGCGGGAGCGGTATTCATGCTACTTGGATTGATACTGGTTTTTGGTTTGATATTCTGGATGAATCGTTATTCAGGCGAGACTGAAAAGAAAACTGCTCAGGAAGTGACTGATATCGCCATGGTTCGGGAAATAAAACCGGAACCCAAAAAAGAGATCAAGAAAGCCGAGCCTAAAAAAACGGCCCGCCCTCAACAGGCAGCCGCACCGTTCAAGGGATTTGGCGCAGCCTTGTCGGGTATTGATATGGGATCGCTGGGTTTGGATGACGGACAAGACAGGAGTCTGGATGATGGCCTGTTAGGTAAAACGGACAATGCCGTAATGACGGCGGAATTAGTTGATGTGCCCCCCAAACCTGTGACCAGAGGCGCTTTCAAATATCCGCCTTCTGCCAAGAAGGAAGGCATCAAAGGGTATGTGGTGTTGTCAGTACTGGTTGAAACAGATGGTTCTGTCAATCAAGTGCAAGTATTGGAATCCAATCCGTCGGGAATCTTCGATGCGGCTGCCGTACAAGGCATTCGTGCATGGCATTTCGAACCGGCAAAATACAAAGGCGATACAGTGAAAGTATGGGCGAAACAAAAAATCCGTTTCGATCTTTCCTGATCACTGACTGAATATCGATACCTATCATGCCATACCCGATAATCAGGCAGATTCATTACCTCATGATCGCGCTTATCCTTGGATATGCCAGCCATGCAGTAGGAGCAGCCGAGAAGAAGCCGCAGACTGCGGATTTTATTGAGCTTGCGGCAGTCATGCTCAAAGACGGTCATAGCGATCGCGCTTTGCTGGCATTGCAAAGCGTTGATCTGGACAATAAGAAAACAGACCTAGCCAGGTTTTATACCCTGCAAGGCCTAGCCTATTTGAATCTGGATGATCTGGTAGCCGCCAAGGACAGCCTGCAGCGAGCGATCAGCAATGGACAGAAAGACCCGGCGATTTATATTTATCTGGCGCAAGCTTGCTTTGGACTGAAAGATTATCAGCAAACTATTCAGGCCATTGCCAAAGCGGGTGATCAGGTCAACAAGGATGCCACTTTGATTACTTTAAAAGCGGAATCTTATTGGCACCTGAAAGACACCAGTGCGGCCATCAATGCGTTAAATGACGGGCAGAGAATTTTTCCTGACGATTTTCGCTTTCTCAAGCGCAAAGTGTTCTATTTTGTCGAATTGGGGTTGTATCAGGAAGCGGTCAATCTCGGCAGAGACTATTTGAAGCGGTCGAAAGCAGTGGCAGCCGACTATATCGCGCTCGGGAATGCCCTGCGGCTTAGTCGGGAATTTCAGGAGGCGCTGAATATCCTGGAAGTGGCGCGGTTACAGTTTCCCCAGGATGAAATGGTGGCAAAACTGCTTGCGCACACCTATCTGGATCAGGGAAAACTCAATTCAGCGGCATTCATTCTTGAGCAAGCCGCCTTATTGAATCCGAAGCTACAGGCTGAGGCAGCCGAAATTTATCGACGTGCAGGGCGTTTTCATAAGGCGCTGACGCTCAACGAAAGTATCGATGATCAGAAAGTAAAATTCAAACAGAGACTGTCCATTCTGTTGGCGCTTAAGCAGTATGAACGCGCTGCCAATATGGAATCCAGTCTGTATCGAACCGGATTATTGGAGGATCAGGATGTGCGCTATGCGCTGGCGTATGCTTTATTTTCAATCCGGCGCTATCCTGAAGCCAATAAGCATCTGGATCACCTGAAAAATGCCGAGCTATTTAGAAAAGGCACCGAACTTCGTCGATTGATGGAAGTTTGCAAAACCGAGCCATGGCAATGTACGTAATGCAGTTGCGTGTAGTGAAAGCATCGTGTGGTGCGTGTTTTGCGGCACGATCCAAATGCAAATCCGGCCGTATTCAACCAACTGCGAATGTTGTCCGGACAACTTCGCCAGTTGCCTTTCTGGTGCCGCCTTGACGCCTACCTGATACTGTTTCCTTAACCTATTTACTTAAATTGATCTTCACGCGCAATGGGATTGCAGGTGGAGAGGGGGCTTGATACGCCAAATGAATGTTGAAACTTATAAATATTTCTGGTCCTTTGCTTTGCAAGCCATCGCGGATGGCTGCAAATTACATGATTGGTGCAAAATACCGCATAGCCTTTATCGATGGGAACGACTTGCATTTTCATGTTTGATGATCGTAGCTACCATGCTGATCAGCCCTTCCCTTTGGGCAGAGACCGAAAAAGCGGAATTCTCCATTCATCTTTTCCAGAATGGATTGCCGATTGAAGATGCCGAATTGTCTATCAGCAGCGAATCCAATGAGCAATCAAGTGCGAAGCTGATTTTTGAAGCGATTCCTGCGACTTATAGCTGGCGCGCTGATGCCGATGCGCCGCTGAAGACCAATGCGAACGGGAGTTTGGCTGGCAAATTGCCTCCCGGATCTTATCAATTCAGGCTTAAAACCAAAACTCAGGAATTTGTTTTCGATTTGCCGCTGCGTCCGGCAGAGAATGCACAAATTCTCGTGACTTTCTATCCCAACAAGAAAAAACCGTTGCTGAATATTGAAAGCTCGGTGGCGGGCACACTGGCAGGAATGGAGGGGATCGCGGAACAAAAAGGCGATCAAGGCGAAGGAACCATCACGGTTCAAGTGCTGTCCGCAGAAACGCAGAAACCGCTCAAAGATGTGCAGGTTTTTCTCAGCGGCTCAAAGCAGAAACTGAGAACTGATGAGCAGGGGCGGGTGACGGCGACGGTACCGGCAGGCAGCTATAGTGTTTCGTTATTGCATAGCGCGTACAGCAGCCAGACGCAAGATGAAGTGGCCATTGACAATGCTCGAACCACCGAACTTAGTTTCAAGCTAACGCCCGCCGGTGTTGAATTGGCTGAATATGTGGTGTTGGAGCCGCATCTCGCAGGCACCGTTGCCTCGGTCATTGAAGAGCAGCGAACATCAACATCCGTCGCAACCGTTTTAGGGGCTGAGCAATTCAGCCGGGCCGGTGACAGCGATGCGGCCAGCGCGCTGCGCAGGGCTTCCGGGCTGACACTGGTAGGTGGGCAGTTTATTTTTATCCGTGGATTGGGCGAGCGGTTTACCACTACATTGGTGAATGGCGCTGCCATACCCAGTCCGGATGCGACCAGGCGAGTCGTGCCGCTGGATCTGTTTCCAACCAATATTCTTGAAAGCGTGCTGGTGCAAAAAACCTATTCGGCCGATCGCCCGGCGGAATTTGCAGGTGGCACGGTGGAGTTGCGCACACGCGGCATACCGGATGCATTTTTCTTCAATCTCAATTTGCAAACCGGTGTCAACGATAACACGACTTTTCAGAAAGGCTTGACCTACAAAGGAGGCGGGACCGATTTCACCAGTTATGACGATGGTACGCGCGCAATGCCCAATTCTTTGGCTGAAGCAACCAAGGATGGCAATCTGCAACCAGCATCTGTTTTTAATCCGAATGGAGTGACTCCTGCGCAAGTCGAAAAGTTTGGTGAGGATTTGTCAGGCGTATGGGATGTCAATCAGAAAACACGCGGACCTGATACGGGTTTCCAGACATCGATGGGAGACAGTTTTGCGTTGGGCGATTTTAAACTGGGTTATATCGCCGCGGCAGGCTGGAAACAGGAATTTCGAAAACAAAATGAATTAGTGCGTGAATTTGTGTCTGCCGATCTGAAGAAAGTACAGGATTTCGATATGCAGAGATCCCTGCAGGAGGTGCATGTAACCGGTTATGCGGGAACAGAACTTCAGTACAAAGATACTCACAAGGTATTTGCCAGAACGATGTTTCTACGCCAGTCGATTGATGAAGCCAGAATCTCCCAAGGATTCACCGATACGGAGACGAGCGATATCCGCAGAACCCGGCTGAAGTTCTTTTCCAATCAGTTATTGATGACTCAGGTCGGCGGTGAGCATCGATTGGATCGATTGAAAGATTTCTCCATCAACTGGCTGTATACCAATGCAACCGCCAACAGAGACGAGCCTAATACGCGCGATTATCGTTTTGATTCCAATCGTTTAACCGGAAACTATTTTTTCTCACAGCGCGCGGATAGTAATCAGGTCATGTATGCAGATCTGACTGACAAGGATCAGAGTTGGCGGGTTGATGGAAAATTGCCATGGCAGTTGTCTGGCAACCATAAGATAACGTTGAATAGCGGTTTTATTACGCAGACCAAAACCAGAGATTCCAATATTCAACGTTTTAATTATTTTCGTTTTGGTCCGGATGCCAGTCGAGAATCCATCATTGGGCAATCATCACTCGAAAGCATTTTGCAGCCTCAATATATTGGGACCAATGGCTTTCAATTGCGCGATGTGACTCGTCCCAGTGACAAATATAATGCCTCACAGAATCTGCTTTCCTATTATGGAAAAATGGATTGGATGTTATATGACCGGGTGAGTTTAACGGGCGGGGTGCGTTGGGAAGATAATGATCAGAAAGTGAATACAGTGTCCCTGAATAATAAACCGACGACTGCCCGACTCAACCGAGTGGATGTGCTGCCATCGGCAACGGCTACTTTCTTTCTCACCGATAAGCAACAATTGCGCGCAGGTTTCAGTCAAACCTTGTCAAGACCGGATTTCAGAGAGCTATCGTCGGCGCCTTTTACGGATATCAATACCAATCAGGAAACCGTCGGTAATCCGCTCTTGAAGCAAACATCAATTACCAACTGGGATGCACGCTGGGAATATTATTTGTCGCCAACGGAAAATATTTTTGCCAGTTTTTTCTGGAAAGATTTAACCAATCCCATTGAATTGGTTGCGGTTCAAGGCAGCGCCGGACTCAATACTTATCAGAATGCAGATAAGGCCAATATCTACGGGTTTGAGCTGGAACTACTCAAGAAATTGGATTTTGTGCATCCGGTGTTGCAGAACTTTTATGTGGGCGGCAACTACACTTGGTCAGCGTCCAACATACAACTGACTCCTCAGAATCTGACGGCGCAAACAACCAACGATAGGCCGCTGCAAGGGCATTCCGCGCAAATTTTTAATTTCCAGATCGGTTATGACAATCCTGCCTGGAAAACACAAGCTACGCTGTTATACAACATTTCCAGCAAGCGCATCATGGCCGCAGGCGTGCTCGGTGCGCCGGACAAATATGAACAGCCGGTGCATCAGCTGGACTTTGTACTCAGTCAGAATTTGTACAAAGGGCTATCAATGCAAGCGTCCATGCAAAACTTACTCGATGATGATATCCGCATCACGCAAGGTGATGAAGTTACGCGGCAGTATCGTCGCGGACGATTCTTTAATCTGAGTGTTCGCTTGGCTTATTAAGCAATTCTCAAGGCAGCCTGGAATCGATCCAAGGTTGCCTTTTCTACCATTTGCAAACGGCTTTTCAGTCAAATTGACCTGCCTGTTTGTTTCCACCAGATCCCTCTTTTCATTTGTTCAGGTTGTATTAAGTATCTTGGAACTATAGTGACAACCGTCGGCGATATAAAAATATCACCCGTAAAAACAAATGCGTATTGAAAGGATTACATCATGAAAAAGTTTCTGCTTATTTTATTGGCGGTGATGCTGTTAAGCGGTTTTCGTGCACCTAATGGCAATATCATTTCCAAAGGCGATTTCTCTGACAAGCTGCTGATCAACTTGGGTGAACCGAATGTGCGAACAGATTTGGGGCTCGTTCAGACCAGAGCATACGGTGGCATTGTCTACATCAAGCGCGAAGTTTGGCTGTATAGAATAGGTCAGTACAATCATCAATTCATTATTCAGAACGGGCAAATTGTCGCGGATCATTGGTCACGGTTTTAACTGACAAACACCAAGCTGGGAGTGCTTCTGAGGGAAATTAGCTATCAACGTTATGAGCTTTATGAACACTTTCTATTACTTTTAAATGTAATACGCCTGTAATGTTCGCCTGCTAGATTGGCTCACCCTAAATAATAATTGGAGGTGGGCAAACCATGTTTAAACTTAACCGTATCAAAGAACAAATCATCACTACGTCAGCCTTGCTGTTGAGCACGGCTGCATTCAGCGGATACGCTGCAACTGCGGCCTATGATCCGGCAACCAACACTGTTGATCTTCCTGTCGTTGAAGTACTGAGTAACGGTGGATCATCTGCATTTTACAATGTTAAATTACAGATCGTGGACGGCAATCAATTGGAAATGATTGCGGCTAATTTGATATCTGCAACGACCGGGCAGCGCAATGTTTTTGATCCGGATACCATCTCAGTGCATATCCCTTCCATCGTGGTGGGAGCGGATGATTTTTATGCTAAATTAAAATATGTACCCGGATCTGATCCATTTCGTTTTACTGTGGAACAACTTGTCAACAATCAATTCCAAGGCTGCCCAAGTTTTGCGCAACCAGGACCTACCAGTGGTTCTTGTATCTTGAGTGGTGATATTAAAACCAATGCTACATTGACAAAAGACACCAATTGGATATTGTCAGGCGGTGTTTATATTGGCGGTGACAATGCAGAAAGCGCTACTTTGACCATCAACCCCGGTACCAAGATTTTTGGTCAATCAGGCGCTGACTATTTGTGGATTCGTCGCGGTTCAAAAATTATGGCGGAAGGTACGCCGGACGGTCCAATTGTCATGTCGGGAGCAAATCAACAGGCAGCGGGGGAATGGGGTGGTTTGATCATTTCCGGCAATGCGCCAGTGAATGGTTGTAATGACGGCGTCGCTGTATGTGAAGTGCCAAACGAAGCCATTACTTCCGAATTCTACGGCGGTAACAATCCAACGGATAACAGTGGAGTAATTAAATATACGCAAATTCTGTTTGCCGGATTTGCTGTTCGCCCTGATGAAGAGCTCAATGGTCTGACTTTGGGTGGCGTTGGCTCAGGAACAAAGATTGATTATGTGCAAGTGCATGCGGGTTTGGATGATGGTGTGGAAATGTTTGGCGGCACGGTCCAAATGAAACATCTGGTGTTGACTAACAATCAGGATGACTCGTTGGATTGGGCAAGCGGTTGGCAAGGTCGCGCACAGTTTGTTCTGATTAAACAGTCAGCTGAAGTGGGTGATCGTGGCATTGAAGCCGACAACAACGATAAAAATCATGACAACCTTCCTCGTTCTCAACCGATTGTGTCTAATATGACCATTGTGGGTCGCACGGGTGATTCCGCTACCCAAAGCGTGTTATTGCGTCGTGGAACCGGTGCCAATATCTGGAATTCCGTTATGACGGGGTCTCCATCTTGTCTAATGATTGACGGCGCATCGACTTTTGCCAATGCTGGTTCGCCAGGAAGTTTGTCGGGTGGATTAACGATTCAGAATTCTTTTGTTCAATGCGCGAGCAATTTCACCGATGGTGAAGGCGCAACGTTCACTGTGGCTGACTGGTTCTTGTCGCAGTCTGGCAATAAAGCAGAAGATCCTTTACTCAGTGGCTATTTACCTGCCACCGGATCGCCACTGACATTGGGCGGTGCTGCAGTGAATGACAATTTCTTTACGCCAGTCGATTATGCGGGTGCATTTAGAGATGCAAACGATGATTGGACCAGAGAATGGACTTTCAGCTTTAATTAAGTCGTTATCAATGAGAAGGCTTCTTGGTGATTGCAAGCAAGAAGCCTTCTGTCAATTTGGCGGATTCAATGCGTATGAATCGACGATCTTCTGCTGTTTTGTCTTCCCATAGTTAAATCGATCACGCATAAACTGCGTTTTTTCACTTGTTTTTGCCTGGTACCGGTGGCCTCGAAAATGTTTTTCAATGGCCTGCCAGAAATTCCTGCATGACGTAACAGTCTCTAAATGGGTACAATAGCGACAATTGGCGTAATACTTTCGCCCAATTGCTATTGGCTTAACCATGTCGACCTTATCGCTCCATTCTTCTGATTTACGCATTACCATAGACCCGGATTCACTGGGATTTTCTGATACTTCTGAGTTATTGCAGCATCCATTGTCATGGATTGGACAGGAACGGGCGGAATTGGCTACCCGTTTTGGTCTCAGTATGCTCCAGCCGGATTATCATTTGTTCGTACTGGGCGAGGTCGGATCGGGCCGGTCTTCTTTGCTGCAGCAGGCGATATTTGCCGCGGCGGCTGGTCGATCAACGCCTCAGGATCTATGCTATCTCTACAATTTTGCGGTGCCTGAGAAGCCGCTGGCTTTGTTTTTGCCTGCCGGACAAGGGCGTTTGTTGCGGCAATTGCTGACGCAATTGGCGAAATCGCTGCCTGCAGAAATCACGCAATGCCTGAATGGGCAGGATTTCAAGCTTAAAAGTGATCGCATTGAAAAGAAATTTAAAACGGAAGCAGTCAAAGCGTATACAAAACTGGATAAATTGGCGGAATCCCTGAGTTTCACGATTCGCCGCGAAGATGAGCAAATCATTTTTACCTTATTGGATGAGAAAGGCGACATTCTTACTGAAGAAAATTTGCTCAAGCTACCCAAAAAACGCAGAACTGAAATCGATCAAGCTGAACAGCTATTTCGAGAAGCGATTGCGCTTTATTTTGAGGAATTAAAAAGCGTAGAAAAAGACAGGAGCAGCGCACTCGGCGCATTGCAGCGCCGCATCGTGCAGCCTATATTGAGTCTTGCCTTCAAGAAAATTCAGGATGCGTTGGTAAAACAATTAAAACAGAGTGAACGGCTGAAAACTTACTTTGAACAAGTGACCGCAGATATTCTCGATAATCTGGCGCTGTTTCAGGCCAACAATGGCGACGAAGAAAAACGCCAGGCCACGCTGAATCACGTTTTTGCGCGCTATCAGATTAACCTGGCGGTGGATAATGCGGATTTGCAAGGAGCGCCGGTGGTGATCGAGGACAATCCGGTATCCCATGCCTTGTTTGGCAGTATCGACTACCAGTTTGAGAATGGAAAACTCAAAACTGATTTTATGCACGTACGCGCGGGCAGTTTGCTCAAGGCGAATGGCGGTTTTCTGATGTTGCACCTGAGTGATTTGCTGGTGGATGGGCAGTTATGGGTCAAATTGCGGCGCTTTTTGCGCAGTAAGCGATTGCAAATTGAAGAACCGGGTTCGACATTGACCTCCAACGCGCCGGTTTCGCTCGAACCCGAAGCGGTGGAAATCAATGTCAAAATTGTTTTGGTTGGCTCGCGGGATGAGTACTATCTATTGCAGGAAATCGATCCTGAATTCATGCGGCGTTTTCGCGTGAAAGTGGATTTTGCTGAAAGTTTCATGGCCACTCCCCAAACGTATCAGGCGTCGTCCATTTTTGTCGCGCATGCCTGCCATGCTGCAAAATTGCCCCATTTTTCTGCGGCGGCGGTGGCTCGTTTATTGGAGGAATCGCATCGCGAAGTGGAAGACCAAAGACGCCAGAGCGCTATTTTTGCCCGAACCGAGATGTTGATACTGGAAAGTGCGGCACTCTGCAAAGCGCGTCAGGGAAAATTGGTGGAAGTGGCGGATATCACCACCGCTTTGCAGGCGCGCACCTTCCGCCACAATTATCCGGATTTGCGCATGCAGGAATCGATCGTCGAAGGCGAGGTTTTCATTGCACTGGCAGGCGACAAGGTGGGACAGATTAACGCACTCACGCAGATCGATCTGGGCGACCATAGTTTTGGCATGCCGTTGCGGCTGACCGCGCGCACATTTGCCGGAGAAGACGGTGTAATCAATATTTCCCGTGAAGTCGATATGACCGGTCCGATTCATGACAAAGGCATGTTGATATTACAAAACTACCTGACGGCTTTGTTTGCGCATATCGCGCCGCTTGCGCTCAGTGCATCCATCGTGTTTGAACAGGAATACAGCAGCATTGAGGGAGATTCCGCTTCCTGTGCCGAGTTTTATGTGTTGTTGTCTTCCCTGGCGGAAGTGCCGCTGAAACAGGGTATTGCGGTGACCGGTGCGTTGAATCAGTACGGCGAGGTGCTGCCAGTGGGCGGGATCAATGACAAGATTGAAGGTTATTTCAAATTGTGCGAGAAAATGGGATTGAATGGCGAGCAGGGCGTTCTGATTCCGCATCATAATCGCCAGCACCTGATGCTGGATACCAAAATCCTGGAAGCGGTTGAGCAAGGTTTGTTTGCCATTTATACCATGGAGCATGTTATCCAAGGTCTGGAATTGATCACCGATTTCCCAGCGGGAATGAACGAGCAAAGCCGTACGGTTAGTTACGCATCCGACACGGTTCTGGGGGATGCGCAGAGAACCTTGCTGATTTTCCGTCGTGCTTGCCAGATGACGCAACATCCTAAAACCGAGCATCGACGCTTGCCATCCCGCAACGAAAAATAATTCATGAGGAATCATCCCCGAGCAACAAATTCTCAGGGATGGTTGCCCGGGTTATTGCCTGATTAGGGAAGCGCTGATTAATTGACTGCACGAGCGAATTGCTTCGTTGCGCGGTACTCATTTCCTCGCCCTTCATCACGTTCGTTGAATTAATCAGCGCTTCCTTAGCCCTTAAATCACCACAAAATCCGCATTGGTCACGGCTAAACCGGCACTCAATGTGGCAATTTGCACTGCCGCACCGGCGCCATTGCCATTGGCATCATAAAGCAGAGCGCCCGTGGCGTTATTGTAGATGATGAAGTCATTCGCATCCAACGCCTGCGTGCCGACTCTCAATTGACCGGCTGCGAGCGTGCCCGGTGTAGTCAATGCCGTGAATACGGAGTTTTCCAATTGAATGGTGTCATCCACTACCACAAAATCAGTAATCGCATCGATGTGGCCTGCGGTAGTCAGTCTGAAGATATCTTGACCTGCTCCGCCAGTGAGCGTGTTGTTCCCCGTACCGCCATCCAGCGTGTCGTTACCGCCACCGCCGTTGAGCTGATTGATCGCTGAATTACCTATCAAAATGTTGGCTAATCCATTGCCACTACCGTTGATGGCTGTTGTACCGGTCAGCGTTAGATTTTCCACATTGGTTCCTAAGGTATAATTGATTGAACTCCTCACGATATCAATTTGTGCCGCCAATGGAGAAGTTTCAATAACGATATCTCCTGGATTATTGACATTGTAAGTATCGTTACCGAGGCCACCCATCATAATATCGTCGCCAGCCTTACCATCTAGGATATTAGCAGCTGTGTTACCTATCAATAAATTACCCAGGCTATTACCTGTCCCGTTAATTGCGGTTACTCCCGTCAATGTGAGATTTTCTATATTGTTGCCCAAAGTAAATGTTACAGAACTGTTGACGGTATCAATTTCACTGGCTGATGCAGAAGTTTCTGTGACCGCATCACCGATGTTATTGACAAAATAGGTATCGTCACCCAAGCCGCCGAAAAAATGATCGGCTTGAAGGGTGCCTGTTAAGATATCATCGCCCGGGGCTCCCGTGAACGTACCTCCGGTTAAAGTGTGTGCAGCAATGTCATTCAAATACCAGATGGTTCCATCCGCAAATTTAATTTGCTGCACTGGATTATAAGCATTAAGCGGATCGCTTTGATTATAACCTGGTCTAGAGTAAAAACCTTGTATCGTTACACTGTCTGTGCTTGCGATAGTTAATATTAAATTATCCCCAGAACGAACGACCGCCACATCAGCGACAGCGACGCCGGATTTAAACTGCAACGTATTAAGCTTACCGAAAGAAGTGCCGTCATATGCCGTGGCATTAGCGAACGCTGAAATGATGTCATTGCCATTACCCGTCCCAAAGAGATAAATATTATTACCGTAACCTCCATTGAGTGTGTCGTTTCCTGCACTACCAATAAAAGTATCAGAGTAATCTGTTCCTTGAATATATTCATTACTTGAACCGCCAGTAAAAGCTTTGGTGTTTATGGTATTAATATCCCAAACCGTGCCATCTGAAAATTTGACCTGCTGTAGGGGACTATAAGAATTGTAAGGATCATTTTGATTATAGCCTGGACGTGAAAAATAACCCTGCGCCGTTATACTGTCGGCAGTGGCTGGAATCGCAAGTACCAGATTATCGCCTGAACGATACGCTATGACATCGGAAACTGACACGCCAACTTTGAACTGTACAGTGTTAAGCTTTCCAACCGTAGTATCACTGTAAGTGACGATAAAATCGTTGCCATCACCTTTGCCGAAAGTGTAAATATTGTTGCCACTTATCGCATAGAAGTTATCGTTGCCTGAGTGTGCAGTAAAAGCCTTACTGACAATCGTACTAATATCCCAAGTAGTACCATCCGAAAACTTAACTTGCTGTAAAGGATTGTAGTCATTATAAGGGGTGTTTTGATTATAGCCTGGGCGCGAAAAGAAGCCCTGTACAGTTACACTATCTGTAGCAGGCAATTTAAACACTAAGTTATCACCTGTACGATAAGCTATAACATCAGAAACGGTAACACCAGGTTTAAACTGTAAGGTATTAAGTTTGCCGAAAGGAGTGCCATCATATGGTGTACTATCACCAAACGCTGAAATGATATCATTGCCATCACCCGTCCCGAAGAGATAGGTATTGTTACCGTAACTTCCATTCAGAGTATCGTTTCCTGTACTGCCAATGAAAGTATCTGCATCGTTTGTTCCTTGTATCACATCGTTGCCAGAAGTCCCAGCGAAAGCCTTAGTATTTATGGTGTTAATATCCCAAGTAGTGCCGTCTGAAAACTTGATCTGTTGTAACGGATTGTATGAGTTATAGGCACTGTTTTGATTATAGCCCGGGCGTGAAAAATAACCTTGAGCCGTTATACTGTCCGTGGCAGAAATCGTTAATACCAGATTGTCACCCGAACGATACGTCACAACATCGGAGAGCAATACGCCAGCCTTTAACTGTAAAGTATTCAACTTGCCAAACGTAGAATCAGGATAAGCGGCAATAAAGTCGTTACCGTCGCCTTTACCAAAGCGATAGGTATTATTGCCAAAACCGCCATAAAGCGTATCTGCACCAACGCCTCCATCAAGAATGTCATTGCCGTTAAGTCCGTTAAGTACATCATCGCCGGCTAAACCAAATAGTGAATCATCTAAATCTGTTCCGGTAAGGGTTTCGCTTGCACTGGTACCATTTTTAATTGCCATTGTTATTTACCTTTGAGAGTTATTAGTTTTATTTGCACTTCGTTATTGACATCATCGAAGTTAAATTTAATTAACTTGGCCTTACTGCTAATCATAGATTGAGTGTGTTGATATCTCCTTTAATAATGGATGGGGTATAGGGTATAGGGTATAGGGTATAGGGTATAGGGTATAGGGTATAGGGTATAGGGT
>JAGOKN010000113.1 GCA_017994575.1 Nitrosomonas sp. | reverse complement strand
TTCTTTTGATTCTTCAAATGTTTCAAAGAGCATGCTAATCCATATACATTCCGCCATTAACATGTAATGTAGTGCCTGTAATATACCCGGCCGCAGATGAAGCTAGAAATGCTACTGCTGAAGCAACCTCTTCAGGGCGTCCCAATCGGCCTAGCGGAACGTGTTGAATTAGAGTTTGTTGGTGTTCATTGGAAAGCGAGCGAGTCATGTCGGTATCAATAAAACCCGGGGCTACACAATTCACGGTGATGTTGCGACTACCCACTTCACGAGCTAGCGACTTGCTGAAACCAAATATACCTGCCTTGGCAGCGGCATAGTTTGTTTGACCCATATTGCCCATTGATCCAACTACCGAAGAAATGTTGATAATTCGTCCATAACGGGCTTTCATCATAGCGCGCAGAACAATGCGACTTAAACGGAATACTGATTTTAGATTTGTTTCTATAATTTCATCCCATTCTTCGTCTTTCATGCGAACCAACAAGTTATCGCGTGTTATTCCTGCGTTATTAACCAATACGTCAACTTCACCAAATTTTTCTTTAATGATCTTCATCGTATCATTAATTTGATCAGTATCGTTTACATTCAGAACGATGCCTATTCCTTTGATGTTTGCTTTTTCCAAGTATTGGCTGATTGCATTGGCACCATTTTCGGTGGTTGCTGTGCCAATCACAATTGCACCTTGTTGACCCAATTTAAGTGCGATTGCTTGACCAATACCGCGACTAGCACCGGTTATCAATGTTATTTTGTTTTCCAAAATCATATCCTCATCAATAGAGCGATGAATGAGAGTAGTAAATGCTCATTATCATTATCTTAACTTAGGTTATTAACCGCTTGTCTGATTGCTTCACTGTCTGCTAAAGATAATTGTTGTAAGTTTGAATTTATACGTTTGTTAAGTCCAGCTAATACTTTACCCGGACCGCACTCGACGATGTTTGTAACACCAGTGGCAGAAAAAGCCTGAATAGTGTCTACCCACCGGACAGGACTGATAAGTTGCTGAATCAGAATTTGCTTGATAGATGCTGCGTCAGAGTGAATTTTTACGTCGACATTATGCAAAATTGGGATTTTAGGTGCTTGTAGTGTCAAGTGTGTTAGCTGTCTCTGCATCATTTCAGCAGCCGCCTGCATCAGCGAGCAATGTGAAGGGATGCTCATGGGTAGCATGATGGCGCGTTTTGCACCCTTTGATTTTGCTAGCTCGATACCTTGCAAAATGGCATTTTTGTGCCCCGCGATGACCACCTGACCCGGTGAATTGAAATTTGCTGGTTCAAGCAAATCTCCATTGCCGAGACTCGTTATCTCATCACATATCGATCGGATGGTTTGATCATCCAATCCCAGTATTGCCGCCATTCCACCTGTTCCTTCTGGTACAGCGCTCTGCATCGCTTGCGCACGTAAACGTACTAGGGCTAATGCCTCAGAAAAGCTTAGCACTTCTGCAACGACGAGTGCAGTGTATTCACCTAGGCTGTGTCCAGCTAACAGTGCAGGTTGAGGTCCCCCTAAGGTAACCCATGCGCGATACACCGCAACACCAGCCGTTAACATCAGCGGCTGAGTATTGATGGTCAGATTAAGATCGTCGGCAGGTCCTGTATTGACCATTGACCAAAAATCCTGCTGTAGAATGTCAGAGGCTTCTTTGAAAGTTTCTTGAATGATGGGTAAATCTGCATACCCATGCATCATGCCAACGGATTGTGAACCTTGACCTGGAAAAACAAATGCAAATGTCATAAATCACCAACGCAGTAGGACTGCTCCCCATGTAAAACCACCACCAACGCCTTCCAGTAGAACCAATTGATCGGATTGAATGCGCCCATCACGAACAGCGATGTCCAATGCAAGTGGAATTGATGCTGCAGACGTATTGCCATGTTTATCGACTGCGACAACGACTTTATCCATGGGAATTCCAAGCTTCTTGGCGGTCGATTGTATAATGCGTATGTTTGCCTGATGAGGGACTAGCCAGTCGATGTCAGTAGTTTGCAAATTATTTTTAGATACAGCTTCCTGTACAACTTCCTCTAGCACTTTGACAGCAAATTTGAAAACGGTATTACCTTCCATACTGATATAGGGATTACCTTGAATTTTTCCACCACTGATACTTCCGGGTACGGATAGGATATTGCTATAACTGCCACTGGCATGAAGATGAGTGGATAAAATACCCGGCTCATTACTTTGCGAAAGTACGACTGCGCCAGCGCCGTCACCAAACAAAACACAAGTGTTTCTATCGCTCCAGTCGATTATTTTAGAATAAATTTCGCTGCCGACTACCAAAGCATTGCGACACTTGCCTGAACTCACAAACATATCGGCTGTGGCTAAAGCATAAACAAAGCCACTGCAAACGGCTTGTACATCGAATGCAGGGCAGTTTTCTATGCCTAATTTGTTTTGTAGAATGCAGGCGGTGCTTGGAAAAACCATGTCCGGCGTCGTAGTGGCGACGATAATAAGATCGATGTCTTTACTAGTTATGCCCGCTGCTTTCATGGCATTTTGACTGGCATACATAGCCAAATCGCTGGCTGTTTGACCATCGCCTGCAATATGTCGCTGGGTTATCCCTGTTCGAGTTCGTATCCATTCATCACTTGTATCGACCATGCTTTCCAGGTCTTGGTTGGTGAGTATTTTTTCAGGTAAATAGCTACCTGTTCCAATGATTTTTGAATACATTATTTTGTCATTTCTCTGGAGAATGTTGGGAAAGCTCTGCTACTCGTTCACTAATACGTCGCAGCATTCCACCGCGTACCTCGTCAGCCGCGCGTTTAATGGCAAAACCGAAGGCATACTTATCAGCAGAACCATGGCTTTTAATAACAATACCGCGAAGACCCAATAGACTTGCGCCATTATATCGACGATGATCAACGCGGCGTTTAAAAGAGTTTATGACTGGCGTAGCAATGACACCAGCCAGCTTGGTCAATAAGTTACGCTTAAATTCTTCGCGTAAGTAGGTCGCTAGCATTTGCGCCAAGCCTTCTGAAGTTTTTAAGGTGATATTGCCAACGAAACCGTCGCAAACCACAACATCCGTTGTTCCTTTGTAAATATCGTTACCTTCGACGTTACCATAAAAATTAAGTCCGCTATTACGCAATAATTCAGCTGCTTGCTTAACGACTTCGTTGCCTTTGATTTCTTCTTCACCAACATTGAGTAATCCGACACTGGGTGATGATTTGTTTTCTACTGACGCTACTAATGAGGCGCCCATGATTCCAAATTGAAACAAATGCTCTGCGGTGCAATCTACATTGGCACCTAAATCTAATATATAAGTGTGACCAGAAACGGTAGGAAGTATTACTGCTAGTGCCGGGCGATCCACACCGGGGATGGTTTTTAATACAAATCGTGAGGTGGCCAGTAATGCGCCTGTATTGCCGGCACTAATGCAAGCTTGTGCTTCACCTGTTTTGACAAGATTAATTGAGACTCGCATCGAAGAGTCTTTCTTTCCGCGTAAGGCGAGTGCGGGTGATTCATCCATGCCAACGACTTCACTGGCCGGATGTAACCGAATTCTGGGCCCTAATCTGGAATTAACCGCGTACAGCTCTGCCTCGATTGCATCGGGTATACCAACTAGAATAATGTTGGCTTTAGGGTCTTGCCGCAAATAGTCGACTGCAGAAGGAACTGTCACATGAGGTCCATGATCACCACCCATGCAATCTATTGCTACAGTAATATCCAATTTAGGTGCTCTTATGGCAGGAGAAAACTATGCACTTATGTAACTTGTAGCAGTCGATGTTAATGCTTAGTCGTTTTTAGTTTTGACAACTTTCTTGCCGCGATAATAACCGTTAGGGCTGATATGGTGACGTAAATGTACTTCGCCAGTACTGGGCTCAATGGCTAGTGGTGGGTTAGTCAGAAAATCATGCGAACGGTGCATGCCTCGTTTCGATGGGGATTTTTTGTTTTGTTGGACTGCCATAAGATTAGCTCCTTGAATTCAATTTGTCTTTTTTAATGCTGCCAGTGCCGAAAACGGATGCGTTGATTGTGCGTTATCAGTTAAATTATGTTCGTTTGATTCTGGTTTATGTATTCTACATTCACCTTCTGGGTGACGTGATGAAATTGACAAGCTGAGAATTATTTCATCCTCAATTAAATTCAATATATCCAAATCAGCTGCTGCTAAAATAGCATCCACTGTATTATCATCGTCATTTCGATCGAGCTCCGCTTCATTTTCGACCAATAACAGAAAAGTCTGCAAATATACGGTATGCGCCAATTTGCCAAGGCAGCGCTGGCAAATGAGATGTATATTTCCTTTAATCTCTAAATATAATCCTGGCTTACCATTGATATCGTATTGACCACGGACTTGGTAAATTAACTTACCTTCGTTGTCAAAAAGAAAATCATGCAGACGCAAAAGCTCACACAGCAGGATTTTACCATGATGTATACCCGCATTTCGCACAAAATCAAGTGAGTCTATCGCAAATCGTACAGACATAAGGCGCGCATGTTATATTTTTTACCTTTAAGTGTCAAAAAATAAAGAAGGAAATTTTGAAAACACAAACAACTGCTCAGAAAATTATATTGGGATCTAGTTCAATTTATCGCAAGGAATTACTTCAACGGTTACAAATACCATTTGAAACTGTGAGTCCTGAGATCAATGAGATGCCTTTGGACAATGAATCACCTGAAGAAACAGCTACACGCTTAGCGGAAGCAAAAGCACGTGAAGTTGCCAGAATTTTTCCGCAAGCGCTCATTATTGGTTCTGATCAAGTGGCCGTACTGGAAGATACCCGTTTAGGTAAGCCGCTGAATCATGGTAATGCGACTGAGCAATTGAGATTGATGCGTGGGAAAGAAGTCATTTTTTATACAGCTTTATGTCTGCTGAATAGTTCTACTGATCGATTGCAGATGCGTGTAATACCTTTTTTCGTTAAATTCCGGAAACTTAGCGACCAGCAAATTGAGAATTATTTGTTAAAGGAACAGCCTTATCATTGTGCGGGTAGTGCTAAATCGGAAGGTCTGGGGATTGCACTCATTGAGCGGATGACGGGAGATGATCCTAATGCACTGATTGGATTGCCTCTGATTTCCTTGATTGATATGCTTGCTCATGAAGGGGTGGCTGTTATCTAGAATTAGGAGTTTTTTTATAGTGGTTTCTAAATTGCAAATAGCTGAAGAATGTGAAATGATTACCAACAAGTGAAATTTCACTTATTCTATTCGGATCTTATGAGGAAATATCCTGCTTATCCTGTGATCTTTGTGCTAATCGTCTGTATATTGACGAACGGGCTCAGTTTGTCTTTCAGGGGAGAGGTATTTGCTCATGAGCTGGATCATATTCGTCAGGCGCTGTCTGCCAATCCTGAGACTCATCTGGAGCTGCATCGTAATATCGTTACTAAAGATGGTGTCGATCTCGATGCGGCGACTCATTTATGCTTGCACTCAGCCGGGCAATTTCAGCCATTTTTCTTCCATTCTTTTCCGCTGCTTCCCAATCAGATAACGACCGAAGTTCTGACTGTATTTGTTTCTGCAATTATTCCAGAAACAATACCGGATCTGCCTCTCAGACCTCCTCGAAGCATCTTCGTAAAACAGATTCTTAGCTAAGTTGTTTGCATATCGTATTGTGTGATTCACAGAATACGGTTTGGCAAGTTAACTTAGGTTTTATCTTGTACTAATTTACGTACGCTTAAGCACATGTGGAGGGATTTCATGAAATTAAGCAATCTGTTTATGGGAATATGCTGTCCGATGGCATCGCCATTTCGGGTCATGCGATTACTAAGTTGTATCTTATTCATACTCGTTTTTTCATTCCAGGTAAGCGCCAGTGATGATTTTCGTCCTGCTTTATCTAGTGGAACAGCAAGTTATTCAAACCACTCGACCGTTATTGAAGTGAGAAGTGATCTTACTTTACGTGACGCAATCAATCTTGCATTGCTGCGCAATCCTGAATTGGCAGCTTTTGCTAAGGAAATGCGCGCGCTGGAGGGGGTAACACTGCAAGCTGGATTAATGAGAAATCCAGAGTTATCTGTAAATGTCGAGAATGTTGGCAATATACAAAAGCTGAGAGGTGATCTCAATTCGGCTGAATCCGTAGCGCAAGAAGTGGTGCAGCAAATCTCGACCATTCGCATGAGTCAACTGATCGAATTGGGCGGGAAGCGAGCTGCTCGTGTCAGTGCTGCGCTATTGGGTGAAGAGTTGGCTGTTAAAGATTACGAAGCAAGGCGAGTCGACATTATCGCCAGAGTTGCCAATGTGTTCACCGAAGTGTTGGCAGGTCAGGAACGACTCAGGCTGGCCGAGGAAACCAGACAGCTTGCGCAAAATGTGGTCAATACGGTCACAGGGCGTGTGCAAGCTGGAAAAGTACCGCCTATTGAAGAAACCAGAGCCCAAGTAGGCTTATCGACGACGCGAATTGAGTTCGAGCAGGCGCATCGAGATTTAATGGCTGCACGCAAGCGACTGGCTTTGTTGTGGAACAGTTCTGATCCTCAATTTGATAAAGCCTTGGGCAATCTTGAAGCACTGATTGCACCGCCGAATTTTCAGCGGCTGGAAGAGCGCATTTTAGATAATCCGATGGCGTTGCGTGCCACAAAGAGCATAGAGCAGCGTAAAGCTTTGCTGGAGGTTGAGAAAACACGCCGCATACCCAACTTGACGCTGAACGCAGGTGTTGTACATCATGCACAATTGGGCGGCAATACTGCCGTAGCAGGTTTAATGGTGCCACTGCCTCTCTTTGATCGCAATCAAGGTAACCTCAAAGACGCTTATCATCGGATAGATAAAGCCGTGGATGAACAGGCGGCTACAGAAATACGACTCAAAACAGAGCTTGCGCAGACTTATGAAATGATGTCTGCGGTATGGAACGAGATTAATATCCTGAAAAATGAAATATTGCCCGGAGCCAAGAGCGCTTTTGAAGTAACCCGCAGAGGATATGAGTTGGGAAGGTTCGGTTTGATCGAATTACTGGATGCGCAGCGTATTTTATTTCAAAACCGGCTTCTCTATGTGCGTGCACTGGCCAATTACCAGCGGCTGACCAATGACATTGAGCGTCTGATTGCCGGACCTATCGATAGCAGTATAACTAATCGTGAAACCAGCTTGCGCTAGACGTAATGGAAACGGATAAAGGATCAAAAATTATGAACAAAGCTCGATTGACGCCAATTGTTGTGGTTGTTGCTATAGGGATTGTACTGGGCGGGTTGATACTTACTTTGGAAAAGCCATCGGTGGTTACGACGGAGACTGAGCAAATCAATGAAAAAGAAAGCGAGAATCAACCCAGCATCGGACCGAAAGGTGGCAAGTTGTTTGTTGAAAATGAGTTTAGCCTGGAGCTGACGATTTTTGAAAGAGGCGTGCCGCCGCAGTTTAGAGTTTATTTATATGAGAAAGGGAAGTTATTGCCTCCCGCAGCGGCCAAAGTAGCCATTACATTAACCCGGTTGGGGGCGCCCACACAATTGTTCAAATTCACTCCGGAATCTGACTATTTGCTGGGAGATCAAGTGGTTGAGGAACCTCATTCATTTGATATCGCCATTGTGGCCGAGCGTAATGGCAAACTGCTGCGTTGGAATTTTAGTCAGGTAGAAGGGCGAGTGGAAATGCCGGATGACATGCTTAAAACGATCGGTGTTGAGCTATTGACTGCCGGACCTGCGGCTATCAAACCCAAGCTCAAGTTGCCCGGTGAAGTGATCTTTAATGAGCATACTATTGTGCGTGTTGTACCTCGAGCCCCTGGCATGGTGACAGCCGTGTTTGGTCATCACGGCCAATTGGTCAAAAAGGGTGAAGTGCTAGCCATCTTGGAAAGTCCTTTGCTGGCAGATTTGCGCAGTCAATATTATGTTGCTAAAAAGCGTTTGCTGTTGGCAAAGACCACCTATGAGCGAGAAAAAAAATTATGGGAAGAAAAAATCGCCGCCAAGCAGGAATTTTTGCTGGCTGAAGAGCTGTGGAATGAAGCCCAGATTGCTTTGGAGCTTGCCGCTACCAAACTGCGTGCGCTGGG
>JAGOKN010000112.1 GCA_017994575.1 Nitrosomonas sp. | reverse complement strand
TCGGCAAACTTTACGCCGCCGAAGCCGAAGGCAAGCATTTATCGACCGAAGCCCGGCAGCAACTACGTGCAGAAAAAAGCCTGCCGATCCTGCAATCGTTGCACGACTGGTTACTGCAAACCCGCGCTCAAACCGCCGATGGCGGCGGCACCGCCAAAGCCATCGACTACACCTTGAAGCGCTGGCAAAGCCTAATCCGCTACGCCAGCAGCGGACATCTGCCGATTGACAACAACCCCGTCGAAAACACTATTCGCCCCATCGCGCTCGGCAAGAAAAACTGGCTGTTCACCGGTTCTGAGCGCGCCGGAAAACGTGCCGCCGCCATCCAAACCCTACTCGGAACCGCCAAACTCAACGGCCTCAACCCCGCACAATGGCTAGCCGACACCCTCGATAAACTCCCCACCTGGCCTAACAGCCGGATCGATGAATTGCTGCCGTTCGCACCAGAGGCTATTGAAGCATTGTTGAAAGAATGTGGGTAGGTGGTGGGGTTGGAGGGATACGATGAATCAACCGTCTTAAAAGGTGCATTATTAAAACCGGGATGCGGATTTCCCTTGCTATCCAGGAAAACGCCATCTGCAACCTGGATTGTATAGGTAGTATCCAGCAGCAAATCTGTTGATGGATTTATGGTCACTACACCAAATTCTTCTCTATTTTGAAAATAAGGATTGCGCGAATTATAACCGGGTGCGCCAAATCTCACTTGACCGGCGTCACTAACATCGATAAATCGCGTATCGGTATCGCTACTGATAACAATGTGACCCGTTCCGGCACTCACGGGTTCATCAAAATAAAAAATACAATTTCATCATCGGCTTTGAAAGTAAATTCTATCGAAGTGAATGCATTTGAATGAGTTGCATAAGTTGTATTGGGAAAAAGATCCGTGACAAAATGACCATGCTGATCAGCAGGTTCTGTGTCGGAAATGGTATTTGAAATACCAGGCATTAACAGATCATTTGCAGTGAGGGTGAAATCAATATTATTGAGCATCACGATCATCCTTCATCGACATTGGTATCAATTTGAATAAACTGCGATTTATTACTTGTTTTTGTCATGCATCGATCGACTCGAAAACGATTTCCAAGAGCCGACTAAACAAAATCCGTTGTTACATTAATTCCAACCAGTAATATCGCCGCATCATGGACGTATGTATGGTAATCACCACTTATCCCGCTATCGATCCAATCGTTGTCCAGTCCGGTGATAGCGTCCCCCGCATTGCCGTCTACTTTTAGAGTATTGCTGGTATCAGACAAATTAAGTAAATCCAACAGGTTTACACTCAGTGTATTGTTTCCACTCCCCGACAGATCGATGATTTCTATGCCGTCAATCTTGCCACGCGCATTGACTAGATCCAGGGTCAAGCCACTACCTGTCAACGCCAACGTATCGTTGCCAGCACCACCATCCACTAACCGGAAACCAAATTTGGGTATCTCGATCATGTCATCACCTGCACCGCCATGAAAGACATCCAAGCCACCACCACCGACCATCCAATCATTGCCGTCACCAGCTAAAAAACTTTCAGCTTTTGGGGTGCCGGCGGCAAGAATATCCGCCCCGGGCGTTCCCAGGAATGTCACCGCATGGGTGAAATTTCCACCGAATACGACATAGCTTGAAGCGGGATCTAAAATAAGATGATTCAGAACATACTCTGAAATACCCATGATCAAGTCATCAAATCCATCGCCGTTAACATCGCCCGCACCACTGATATAACTACCTAATCCGTCACCTGGCTGTAATCCTTTCAGGATTAAGCCGTTGCTACCATCAAGGCTGGATAGCGTCAGGGTGGCATCGAAATCTGAAGCCTTGCCAAATACGACGTAACTTACACCTACCCTAAAACCATCCGGATCAGCGGAAGGTGCACCCAGGATCAAGTCATCAAACCCGTCTCCATTAAAATCGCCAATACTACTGACCGAAAATCCAGTTCCATCCAAGCGAAAGCCGTTGTCACCATCCAAACTGGATAAATCCAGTACATCATTGAATCCCGAGGCTTTGCCAAATACCACATAACTGGAACCGAAATTTTCACCATTCGGATTAGCATCACGGGCGCCAACAATCACATCATCAAATCCATCTCCGTTAATATCGCCCGCGTTGCTGATCGAATATCCTGCGCTATCTCTCTCTGCCGCGCCATCCAAACGAAAGCCATTGCTTCCGTCTAGACTGGATAAATCCAGTGGCGCATTGAATGCGAACGATGTACCAAACACTACATAACTTGAACCCGACCTGCTGCCGTTCGGACTGGCATAATTAGCGCCAATCATCAAATCATCAAAACCGTCCCCGTTCATATCCCCAGCTGTACTCACTGAGTCACCCGAAGCGATTGCATCCAAACGGAAACCCTTGCTGCCATCCAAAGTGGTCAGATCCAGCACAGTGTCAAATCCAGAAGCTTTGCCAAAGACCAGATAACTGGAATCAGCTACCGGTGATCCAATGATCAAATCGTCATAGCCATCACCGTTAAAATCCCCCGCACTGCTAACAAAATCTTTTGGATCTTCACCTACCACCACTCCGTCCATGCGAAAGCCGCTGTTTTCGTCTAAATTGGATAAATCCAATGCCGCATTGAACCCGGCGGCTTTGCCAAATATTACATAGGCAGAGCCAGAGTAACCGTTACCTGATTGGTGAAGTGAAGTACCAATAATTAAGTCACCAAAGCCATCTGCATTGACGTCCCCGGCATTACTGATCGAAAATCCTTCAGAGCTTATCTCTGCAATTCCATCAAGGCGAAAGCCATTGCTGCCATCCAAATTGGATAGATCCAGCGTTGCGCCAAACCCAGAAGATTTACCAAATACGATGTAGCTGGCATCGGAGGGGAGATTGCTTGGGTCAAAATAATCGGCGCCAATAATCACATCATCATAACCATCATGGTTAAAATCTCCGGCACTGCTCACCCTATAGTGCGAGAAATCAAGCATTGTCCCATCGCTCAGGCGAAAGCCGTTACTGCCATTGAGGCCGTGTATATTGATGTTACCTTTAAGAAAATCGTCGATTGCAGCTTTGGCGGTCATAACTGTACTGACATCTTCAGTAACCCCTGCCAAAATTGATCTGAGAGCTATCGAGCTTTGAGCTGAATCCGGGTTATATAGAGTGATAGTTCTCCAGATCATTGCACCAAAAGTTTCGCCGATTTCCATCTGCAAAAGAATATATTGCAGTGTAAATGGGCTTGTGGCTGCACCAATCTTGTCAACCGAGTAATAGCGCGAAACCTCGATACGATTATCGAACAATGCGGCTGCATTGCCCCAAACGGGATCAGAGTGATCAACGCCGTCTAACGCGGTTATCGCCCATTCAACTATTGTACCCAAACCCTGTCCAGCAGCTATTTGCGTGAGGATGTAGTTAACCGCAAGCGCTGCGTCGTCCGCTGTAATGGCATTACCCGCCAGTCTAAATAGAACTTTCACGGCAATACGGGTGTTATAGTGAATCGAGGCTTCTCCCCAATTGGGGTCTGACGAAGGAATAGCAGAAAGCGCTTGTGTCAGCTCCGCAACCAATCCAGCTTGCGTGGCTCCGGTAGCCATTTTATCGATAATATAATTTCTCGCCCATGTTTTATTATCGGTGGAAGTATGATCTCCTACCAAATCATCAACAAAGTTATTGGCAAACGAACTAGGAAAATCATCATTATATATATGCCCAAAGAATAAATTAGTTTCAGAAAAAAATTGCGCCAGATCAGCGAATGATTTTCCATCTAACATTTGTGCACCGATAGCATCCAGAAAAATCGCACCGGGAGTCGCATTAAACATTACTTGGCTGAGCTGAAGAATTGAAGTTTGTTGCTGAGTAGTCATTGTCATACAACTTATTTCCTTTGGTTGACCAACTTCTGAAGTAATCTTGGCAGCATACTCACCCTGGGTGAACAGGAAGAATAAACACATTTCTTATGGAAAATGAAGGTACTGGAAAGCGGGGAGGGTGTCAAACACACTGACAAACAATTAGAAATTTATATGACTTATGTCAATCGTCATGTAAAACTTACCAGAATTTTGAGTAAATCGGCGTTGAAAAGTTTCCACTCAGAATTGTTAAATTACCGGCATTTTGCCGGAGAACTCTGGAGTGATAGAGATGGATATAATTGCCGAGATCAGAAGGTGTCATTTTGTCAGTAAGGAAAGTATCAGTTCAATCGCACGTTCATTGAGGCTATCCCGTCCCACAGTCAGGAAACATTTAAAGACGGAGGCTGAATCGATTTATCGGCGTCAAACTCAATGTGCGCCAAAGCTAGGAGAATTTAAGGCGTTATTGAGCAAATGACTGGAAGCAGAAGCATTGTTGCCGCAAAAGCAGCGGTGTACAGCAATGCGATGATATGAAGGTTTGGTCACAGAGGGCTATGCAGGTGCTTATGACAGCATTCGGCGGTTTGTTCAGAGATGGAAGACTGATCACAATAATATGCCTTCATTAAAACAGGTGTTTGTTCCTTTGGTGTTTAAACCTGGCGAAGTCTGTCAATTTGACTGGAGCCAGGAAGTTGTTGAGCTGGATGGAGTGGAGCAAGTCGTCCGGGCAGCGTATTTTCGCCTGTGCTACAGCCGCAAAATGTTTGTAGTTGCCTATCTTAGAGAAGTGCAGGAAATGCTGATAGATGCGCATAACAAGGCATTTGCGTTCTTTGGTGGTGTGCCGCTGCAGATGATTTACGACAATCCCAAGACGATTGTGGATACTGTTCTGACCGGCAAGGAGAGGAAATTCAACCGGCGGTTTATGGCGCTGGCAAACCATTATCTGTTTGAACCCGTTGTCTGCACATCGGCGGCTGGATGGAAGAAAGGGCAAATTGATAATCAGGTGGGCAATGTCAGAGAATGGCTGTTTACATCACACGTTAAGTTTGAAACCCTGGATGATTTAAATCGCTGGCTGGCACAGCGCTGTCATGAGTTGTCAAACAGGAAGCATCTTGACTTTGCGCAAACTATTGCTGAATGTTTTCAGCAGGAACAACCATTATTGCGGCAAATCGCGACGCCGTTTGCCGGTTATGTTGAGCATCTGATGAAAATCTCCAGAACCTGTCTGGTGCATATTGACCGGAATCAGTACAGTGTGCCGGCCCAGTGGTCGGGGAAAGTAGTTTCAGTCAGAGTATTCGCCGATCATCTCGACATTGTGGCAGAGGATAAAACGATTGCGACGCATCAACGCAGCTTCTTGCGCGATCAGCTGATCTGCTTACTCAGCTCACAAAGCATTGCATTTGTATGGCATGGCAGAAGCCTAGTCTGAATTAAGCACGGAAATGCCACAACGCAAGCAAATACCGCCGGAAACCATATCAAGCCAGTTGATCAACGCAGAAATAACCGATCGTCAACTGCGCAGTCTGAAATACCAGATGAAAGCTGCAAAGTTTCCGATTCACCGCGATCTGGTGAAATTCGACTGAGATGAAACACTACTCTTACGCCAGCAAATAGAGCAACTTTCAACGGCTGCTTTTATGGATGAAGCGCATAACCTCATCCTCGTCGGCGGCACCGGTACCTGTAAAACCCATATGACCACAGCACTGGGCGTTGCCGCTATTAATCATGGCAAACGCATACGGTTCTTCAACGCCGTGGATTTGGTCAACCTGCTGGAGCAGGAAAAACAGTTGAATAAAACCGGAAACCTGGCCAGAAGACTCATTCAGGTAGACGCGGTTATCCTTGATGTGGGGTATCTGCCTTTCCCAGAATCAGGCGGTGCACTCCTGTTTTATCTGATCAGTCAACTGTATGAGCGCACTTCACTCATCATAACCATCAACCTGAAATTCAGTGGATGGGTACAGGTTTTTGGCGACGCCAAAATAACCACTGTACTGCTGGATCGTATTACGCATCATTGTGACATCCTGGAAACTGGTAATGATTCTTACCGTTTCAAGCATCGAAAGCAATGCATAAAACCCGATTAACCAACTAAGCCCAGGTGGAAAATTTTCCATGCCGATTGACAGTTATGATGCGATAGCCAATGAATTACAGTTTCCAGTAGCCAGTGACTTAAGACGTATTACCGGTTATCAAGATTTTGTCGATGATGCGCCACTGGATTTGATTTATGTGGCCGACCATACCCGAATGAATTCTGTTCCAGTAGGTCAGCGAGAATCCTATGCATCGGTAGCTGCTGGTGCTATTACCCAGAATGTTTATTTGTTTGCTGCCAGCAATGGTTTGGCTACGGTTATACGCGCATGGATCGACCGAGCAGCGATTGCCGATGCGCTTGGATTGACGCATGACCAGCAGGTTTTGTTATCACAAACTGTGGGATATCCGAGATCGATGACATAATGTCGCAGTTATGAATATTCATCTTCTAAAAAGAAGCAGTGCTTGGAGTGATTCATCGTGTTGAGAATTACAGAGAATCTTGCGATACCCTTGGTTGAGATCGAGACACAGGCCGTCCGCTCACAGGGCTCTGGCGGGCAGAATGTCAATAAGGTATCGACCGCGATTCATTTGCGATTTGATATCAGGGCTTCATCTCTACCTGAGTGCTATAAAGAAAGATTGTTGAATTTAAAAGATGGTCGAATTACCAGTGAAGGTATTGTTATCATAAAGGCTCAGCGGTATAGCAGTCAGATCAAGAACAAAGAAGATGCGCTCAATCGGCTGCGGGAGATTATCAAAAGTATCATCATACCGATGAAACTTCGCATGCCTACCAAACCAACCAAGGCTTCCAAGATCAAGCGCTTGGAAGGTAAGGCCATGCAGAGCCGCATAAAGTCGTTGCGCGGCAAGATTGAAGAACAGTAATCAATTGATAGTGAGATTAATGAATGTGCAGGATGCGCTAACAGTGACAACGCCAACTTTCTCTTTACTGACTCCTGATTGTGTCATGAATGCCCTGGATAGCTTGGGCTGTCACAGCGATGGGCGTCTTCTGGCGCTTAACAGCTATGAAAACCGTGTTTATCAAGTAGGCATGGAAGACGGACCGCCCTTGATTGCAAAATTCTATCGACCGGAACGCTGGACCGATGAGGCCATACTTGAAGAACACGTTTTCGTGCAGGAACTGGTTGAGAGCGAAATTCCCGTGATACCGGCGTTAGTGCGGGATGGAAAAACACTACACGCTTTCGAAGGGTTCCGCTTTGCCATTTTTCCCAAGCATGGTGGGCGCGCGCCTGAATTTGAAGATCGGAACACGCTGGAATGGATGGGACGCTTTCTTGGCCGTGTCCACGCAATTGGCGCACTCAAATCGTTTGAGCGACGTCCTACATTGGATATAGACAGCTTTGGCGTAGAGCCGCTTAATTTTTTACTGCATAACCATTTTATTCCGAGTGACCTGGATGATGCCTATCGCAGCGTAGCAGGACAGGCGCTGACAGGGGTTCGTATTTGTTTTGAGCGTGCAGGGGGCAATGTAAAAATGCTCCGCTTGCATGGAGATTGCCACGCGGGGAATGTGCTGTGGACGGATGGTGGCCCTCATTTCGTGGATTTTGACGATAGCCGTATGGGGCCTGCTGTGCAGGATTTATGGATGTTGTTGTCGGGTGAGCGGTCTGATATGGTGCGACAGTTGAATGATGTACTGGCAGGATATGAAGATTTTTACGATTTTGATTCAAACGAATTGTATTTGATCGAAGCACTACGCACCTTGCGTCTGATTCATTATTCCGCTTGGCTGGCACAGCGGTGGGAAGATCTCGCTTTCAAGCAAGCTTTCCCATGGTTTAATACTCAACGCTATTGGCAAGAGCGCATCCTGGAGTTGCGTGAACAGATCGCATTGATGGATGAGCCGCCGCTATGGTCAGTCTGATGAATTCTTCTCTAGCAGGGTATTTTTGCGCCATCACTCACACCGGCTACGAAACTTTACAAAATCATGTTTCCCTTTTGATTAGAAAATAGACCACTGGGATGACCAACAATGAGAACAATGTAGAAGCAAAAATGCCAAAAATGAAGCTCCATGCCAGTCCTGAGAAGATCGGGTCCAGAATAATGACAAATGCGCCAAACATGGCCGCTCCCGCAGTCAGGAAAATGGGGCGCAATCGTATTGCACCGGCTTCAATCAGCGCATCTG
>JAGOKN010000111.1 GCA_017994575.1 Nitrosomonas sp. | reverse complement strand
CCACCATCTGCTGACGAAACTCCGGTGGGTAAGCAGGTTTGTAGTTTTGTGTCATATTTCTTCTCCTTTAAACAGAACATAATGTGTCCGTTCAAAGGGGGCAACTCCAACTCCAACTCCAACTCCAGGTAAAGGTATTTTGCGAGGAATACACAAAACATATCAATGAGCTGCGACAAACCCGGAATGCGGCGATAAACCGTTACAAAAAAGAGCTGCAAAAGCTGGCTGCTGATAAGGAAAAGATTATCGAAGCCATCAAAAACGGGATACCTGCATCGGAAGTGAAAGACGCGCTCAATAAGATCATTGAACGCCGGGAAGAGCTGGAAAGCTATCTCGAAGGCAAAGAGGAAGCGCCAGTGCTTCTGCATCCGAACATGTCTCAGCGTTACCAGAAAGAAGTAGAAGCGCTCCGAGTTTCTCTCAACAGGGAAGAAACCAGAACTGAGGCAGCAGACCTGCTCAGAGGCCTTATTGATAAGATTGTACTAACGCCCAAAGCGTCAGGAACAGAATACGCCATCGACCTGCATGGCGACCTTGCCGGAATTTTGACAGTTGCGGCAGGCAAGCAGCAAAAGATTAGCGATCACGATCCTTTGTTGCAGCAAGTCAAAATGATGACCGAATCAGGTGATCAAAAACATGGTTGGCAGGAAGATTCTAACGCTGACGAAATTTCCTCGAAAGAAGATTTGTCAGATAAGAACGAGATGGTTAACCTAAATGCACGTTCATCCCGTAAAGCTGAGCTTGCTGAAAAGCCGCATGAAACGGCGATTCTCAGCAAGGATAAGCGGGTTGCGGGGGCAGGATTTGAACCTACGACCTTCGGGTTATGAGCCCGACGAGCTGCCAGACTGCTCCACCCCGCGTCAGAGCAGTGATTATAGCACAAGCTTATCTAAACAGGTTAATCAAAGTCTGTCACAATGCTTGATATAGTGTTAAATCAATTTAACACTGCGATAAATGATTGGCCCATTTGGTTTGTTTATGTCTTTGCCATGCTATTTCTTTTCTAACAACTGAGTCGATAATCTGCAGAATATTGCCAACATTAACTGGTTTTTCTTCCTGCTGCTTAACATTTCCAGTTAAATTAGCATGAGGTAATCGTCCACGCTGATAATACGACCATATTTCTGTGGCATAGTCAGATTGTGCTAACTCAGGAGCAAATCGACTAAAATAAGCCGTTAAATTATCGACATCCCGTTTGATGATATTGCGCGCCTGATGATTATCAGTTGCATTGACAGCTTGGGGTAGATCAATAATGACAGGACCCCGATCATCAACTAGCACATTGTATTGAGACAAATCCCCATGAACGATACCAACACAAAGCATCTGTACAATTTGCTTGATCAAAATTCGATGATATTCACGAGCTTGCTTTGCAGTCAGTATTAAATCGCTTAATCTTGGGGCAACATTACCCTCTGAATCCGTGATTAATTCCATTAATAACACACCGGCAAAAAAATTATAAAACTTTGGCACGCGCACGCCAGCAATCCCCAAGCGACATAACATATCCACTTCCGTACTTTGCCATGCCTCCTCGCGTGCAAGATGTCCATATCGACTGTCTTTTTCCATCGCTCTGGCACGCCGACTGTTTTTGACATGGCGACCTTCTATGTAACAAGAACGCTGTTGAAAATTTCTTCTGTTACTTTCTTTGTAAACTTTAGCGCAGCGAATTTGATTTCCACAGCGCACCATATAAATCATGGCTTCCTTGCCACTCATCAACTGGCAAATGACACTATCAATCAAACCTTCTTCAATTAATGGCTCAAGCCGTTTCGGTATTCTCATAGATTTTTTATGGAGCGCACGATCTGCTCATGTACGCTTCTCATCCTCCTGTAATTTAAAAATGAATAGTTTTCCTCGTGGCATTGAGCATGCAATCGAAATTAAAATAACCACGTTGAGCAAATTGTAGAAAGAAAGATTTCTTTTGGGAATGTGGCAAATTGTCGCGTGGCAATTTGCCACATAATAATTCCGTCATTCAAACAATTAGAAATTGCCGGTCTGCAAATTTCCAACCAAAGTTACAGTCATGGGCAGTCCATAAAAATATCGACAGAATTCATTGTAGGCAATCGCACTTGACTGTTATGCTCCACGCTAATCAAGCTAATTACTGTCGTCAGCAACTAATTCAAATTTTTTAATTCACATCGCTTGCTGGAAGGAATTTTATGCAACAGGACGAAGATCTTTTCACCCATCAGGATACATTGGCCAATCTGCATGAAAATTTGCCGCTTACTGACAAGCTGGAGTTTCTACATCAAGTGATTCGTGAAGATTTTCCATTTATTGATCGCATATCTATCGCTTTGTTTGATGAAAAAACAGAAATGCTAAAAACCTATACGCATAGCACAGAAGGTAATGACAGTCCGATAACTACCTACGAAGCTCCGCTCAGCTCTGCACCTTCATTACGTGCCGTCATTGAACACCGTCGTCCGCGCCTGGTTCAAAATCTCGATATTTTTTCTCGTGGGAAACATGAACATACCAAGCGGGTAGCGGCAAAAGGCTACAAATCCAGCTACACCATGCCGCTTTATCAAAGTGGCACTTTCATTGGTTTTCTATTTTTCAACTCATTGGAAGAACATCCATTTGCACCTCAAATATTGCGCCAGATTGATATCTACGGTCATTTAATCGCGCTGATGATCATCAATGAATTGACTGCGATACGCACCTTGCTTGCTGCTGTGCGCGCAGCGCGCAACATGACGCACTATCGTGACCTTGAAACCGGCTCCCATATTGATCGCACAGCACATTATGCTCGACTCATTGCGCGCGAACTATCATCCAGCTATCACATCACAGACGAGCAAATTGAACATATCTTCTTATTCTCACCGATGCATGACGTTGGTAAAATTGGCATTCCGGATAATATTTTGCGTAAACCCAGCAAATTGAACACTGCAGAATTCGATGTGATGAAAACTCACCCAGAAAAAGGCCGTGAAATTATTGATTCGGTGCTTGAAGATTTCAATCTGGGAACATTTGGACATGCCAATATCCTGAGAAATATCGCGGAATATCATCATGAAGCGATTGATGGCAGCGGCTATCCTAAGGGACTGAAAGGCGATGAAATTCCGATAGAAGCTCGCATTAGTGCCGTGGCCGATGTGTTTGATGCATTGACGTCACGCCGCTCTTATAAAGCGGCATGGAGCAATGAAGATGCTTTCACCATGTTGCGGCAAATGGCCAATTCAAAACTGGATCGTGATTGTGTTGAAGCATTAATCAATAGCGCTGAGAAAATACTGGAGATTCAACAGCGCTTTCGTGACAACGATTTGATTTAGCGAATAAGATCAATAAATCTATCAAATTGATCTGTCTTGATTAGCCCATTTTTGCACCACCAAACTTCCTACCAGGTCCCCTTCCACGTTTACTGTAGTGCGGACGGTATCGAGTATTCGATCAATCGGCAGCAAAATGGCTATCGCTTCTGCGGGCAAGCCAACAGATTGCAACACCATTACCATCGTCACCATACCGGCACTAGGAATACCGGGCGCACCAATGGCTGCCAGCATAGCGGTAACAAACACAACCATCTGCTGTGACAAATCGAGCTCAACACCCACCAGATTGGCAATGAACAAAGCCGCAACCGCCTCATACAAGGCGGTTCCATCCATATTCATGGTGGTACCCAATGGAATGACAAAGCCTGCAATATCGCGTTTGACATGCAAATGTTGTTCAGCGCAGCGCAATGTAATAGGCATCGTTGCAGCACTGGAGCTGGTGGCAAAAGCAGTAATAAGCGCTTCGCGCGCTCCTAACCAGAATTTAAGCGGCGACATGCCTGTAATCAGATAAAGGATCAGTGGCAGCAACACAACGCCATGTAGCAAGATAGCGCCCAGCACAACCACCACAAATTTGAACAAAATAGATAACAAACCAGTGTCTTGGGTAGCCACCAATTGCAACAATAATGCCATGATACCAAATGGTGCCAATCGCATGATCCAGCCGACCAACATCAAAATCAATTCCAGAAATTCCTGCATTAAAACCAGAATATTGCGATATCGCTCGCCACCTACTACCAAGGCAATCCCGAGCAACAGAGCAAAAATCACCACAGCCAGCACGTTGCCCTGCGCCAGTGCTGTGATTGGATTTTGGAACAGTGAATGCAAAAAATGAGCAAAGAAATCCGATAACGACATTTGCGTTGCTTGAAAATTTTGCATTGCATCCTGAAACATTGCAATTTGCAATCCACTACCTGGCTGAAACAAATTGGCAGCAGTCAAGCCCAACAAAACAGCCAGCGCCATCGTCGAAGCAAAAAAAACCAGCGCTCCTTGCCAGACACGATTCATCTGTTGATGCAGACGCAAATTGGCCACGCCAACCACAATTGATGTGAAAACCAGTGGAATCATCACCATGCGCAATAAATCAATGAATAATGTACCGACTAGCTTTGCAACATATAAGCTATTTTGTGTGACACTTGACTCCTGCCCCAACATGACAAACCAGAGTCCTAATGCAACACCCAAACCGGCACCGAGTAGAATTTGCGCATTAAGTGATAATTTTTTCACTGATTCCTATCCATTCATTAATTCTCCATTGCGAGTGATGAGTCATCGTTGATTGGTTCTGCTGATAGTGAGATCAAGCAACTTTTCTGTGTTTGTTACTGCTTTAATCATTACTGGATGAATTACACCCAATCCTTGCCGATCAGAAAATCAGTATAAAGCTTGTCTTCCGCACTACCTGCTTCTGGTTTCCAATCATAGCGCCATTTGACAATGGGCGGTAATGACATCAATATTGATTCGGTACGTCCGCCCGTCTGCAAACCAAACAAAGTGCCACGATCCCATACCAAATTAAATTCAACATAACGACCACGCCGATATGCTTGAAAATCCCGCTCACGTTCACCGTACGGCGTATCATGGCGTTTTTCCAGAATAGGACGGTAAGCGGTCAAAAAATGCTCGCCGACATTCTTGGTAAGATTAAAGCAAGTATCGAAATCAGGTTGATTCAAATCATCGAAGAAAATACCGCCTACTCCACGAGGTTCTTTGCGATGCTTGAGATAAAAATATTCGTCGCACCATTTTTTTAGCCGGGGATAGCAATCAGCCCCAAACGGTTGCAATGCATCCTTACAGGTTTGATGAAAATGCATGGCATCTTCTGTATATCCATAATAAGGCGTTAAATCCATACCACCACCAAACCACCAAACAGGTTCAGCGCCCTCTTTGCGTGCCTCGAAGAAACGCACATTCATATGCACGGTCGGCGCATAGGGATTACGTGGATGTAAAACCAAAGACACTCCCATAGCTTCAAATGAACGGCCAGCTAATTCAGGGCGTGCAGCAGTCGCCGATGCAGGCAATCCCGCGCCATATACATGCGAGAAATTAACGCCACCGCGCTCTAAAACATTACCCTCTTCAATCACGCTACTCATCCCGCCACCACCTTCTGGTCGATCCCACTGGTCGCGCTTAAACGCTTTGCCGTCGACTTGCTCAATTCCCTTGACGATACTATTTTGCAGATTGATAAGAAATTCTTTTACGCGTGGTGTATTCATGCAAACTCCAGATTTTGATTAATTTTATTCACTGCAGGGTCTATGCGTATTTGAGTATTCTAAGGATTTGCATACTTTTGATTTTCTTCGCATCACTCAAGCAATCGATATACTTTTAAAATTTACGCCCCTTGGCCAACAAACTGCATTTTACCTGTAGGTATATCACGATGAAAGAATTTCATTGTTGATATTCCTCAACTCAGTCATAAAGCTGGTGATTACTTTTATTGGGTAAAATACTTGTACTTTGAAGGATTCATCACCCATTTCATACATATCCATTCAGAAAACTCAGGACACGTATGATAGACTCATGCAAACCGTTTTAAGAGAACAATAGAATGTCCGGTAATACATTTGGCAAGCTTTTCAGCGTCACCTCTTTTGGTGAATCTCATGGTCCTGCAATTGGTTGCGTCGTCGATGGCTGTCCACCTGGGTTGGCATTGACCACTGAGGATATCCAGCAGGAATTGGATCGTCGAAAACCGGGAACTTCACGTCATGTCACCCAACGACGCGAATCCGATACGGTAGAAATCTTATCCGGAGTATTTGAAGGTAAAACAACCGGCACTCCGATTGCTTTACTAATTCGTAATGAAGATCAACGCAGCAAGGATTACAGCAAGATAATGGATGTTTTTCGCCCTGGTCACGCAGATTATACGTATTGGCAAAAATACGGAATCCGTGATTATCGTGGTGGCGGGCGTTCGTCTGCTCGTGAAACAGCCGTTAGGGTTGCAGCCGGGGCTATTGCCAAAAAATGGCTGCATGAAAAATTTAATATCGTCATCCGCGGCTATATGGCGCAATTGGGCATTATTGAAATTCCTTTTAAACAATGGGATGACGTGAAACAAAATCCGTTTTTTGTCGCCGATAACAGCTATGCCGACCAACTGGAAAAATTTATGGATCAGTTGCGAAAATCAGGAGATTCTGTAGGCGCCAAGATCAGTGTGGTCGCAGAAGGCGTACCGGTTGGCTGGGGCGAACCTGTTTATGATCGACTGGATGCAGAAATAGCTTATGCCATGATGAATATCAATGCAGTAAAAGGTGTGGAAATTGGCGCCGGCTTTGCCAGCGTATCGCAAAAAGGCACAGAGCATTCCGATGAAATAACTCCGGATGGTTTTCTCAGTAATAATGCTGGAGGCATACTAGGCGGCATTTCTACCGGACAAAATATTACGGTTAATGTCGCCATCAAACCCACATCCAGTATTCGCCTGGGACGGCGCTCAATTGATAAAAATGGCACGCCAGTCATCGTTGAGACTCACGGTCGACATGACCCTTGCGTCGGCATACGTGCTACTCCCATTGTCGAATCTATGCTCGCTTTGGTATTGATGGATCACGCCCTGCGCCATCGCGCGCAAAATGCTGATGTCAATTGCACAACACCAAAAATACCTGGCAATCTTGATAGCGCAAAAAATATCTCTGTTCAAATAACAACTAAGAAAGAGGATCCAGAACCGGAAGAAGATGTATAAGCATCAGAACTGACAATTAATGTAGCTTATTCTTGACAAGGCTCGCTAAATACACCATTATCGCCACCGCAAAAGAAATTGTGATTATTTGTAGAGCGACAATCGGCTTAATCGATTACAGTTTGAAGGCATCGAATATAGCAACAAAAGCATAAGTTCGGATCCCGCAATTGCTTCAATCTGATATAATCTCCCGGTCGGCTATAAAGCTGGAAGTAATTAGATTGTATATAGCGCCCGTAGCTCAGTTGGATAGAGTACTTGGCTACGAACCAAGGGGTCGTGGGTTCGAATCCTGCCGGGCGCGCCAATTTACTTAACAATCTAATTACAAACTGACGGGATCATCCGTTTTTTGTCTAACAATTTCTCAAATGGCCAAGTAGCTCAGTCGGTAGAGCAGAGGACTGAAAATCCTTGTGTCGGTGGTTCGATTCCGCCCTTGGCCACCATCAAAAACAAGCACTTAAAGCGTAATTGCCTAAGTGCTTTTTGTTTTATAAGCTCTGTGTCACCAATATGTCACCGTAACAAATCAATGGCTTTACTGTTTTTATTCAATTAGCAGCAATCAACTCTTCCTATTTCTTTCCTGCTATTTACCTGTTCTCATGCGCGCCTGTTTCGGCTTGTGGCAGATTTGCCACTAGACCACGCTGATTTATGCCTGACTCTTGCTCGCTTTCGCTGTCGTAGAATTTAATCAAATCCAATGCATGCCTAATCCGCATCCTGTTTAGGATAGGATCTATCACGGTGAATATTAACTCACAATCATTAACGCTTTTAAATGCATCTAAAAAACTTTCGATTTCATCAAAACTATATTCGGAAAATCAATCGGATCAATCTTAAATATTCTCTTGTTTTTGTCTGCTGCTAAATATATTGGCGACATTTCTGACAACTCCAGTTAAATTACCTCCGGCAGAGCCGGAGGCTTATCGCTGGAGCCCCTCAAAGGGGCTGTTTGCGAGCCGCTAAAGCGGCACCTACATACCCAATTTCAACTGATCATAACGTTCATCTTCCTTTT
>JAGOKN010000110.1 GCA_017994575.1 Nitrosomonas sp. | reverse complement strand
AAGCTGATCGGAGAGCTGTTTAAGGCTGGCATTAAACATGGCATTTACTAATAGAGAAATTTAAAATGTTGCGTATAATAATTATCTTTGATTCTCGAGGTGGCTCTTTCAATTTACCTTGATGGGTGGTTCTTTAATCTACTCAATGACTTGAGGAACCAGATAGAGGCCCGCCTCAACTTGTGGCGCTATCGATTGACATAATTCACGTTGATCGGTTTCAGTCACCTCATCTTCACGCAAACGTTGAACAACACTTTGTGCATGAGACATAGGCTCTACGGATGAGGTATCCACTGCCTGCATGGTTTCAATCAGATTAAAAATGCCAGATAACTGAGTCAATGTTGCCTCTGCCTCATCTTTATCAATTTCAATATAAGCAAGATCAGCAATACGTTTCACATCATTTACAGTCAAAGTCATTTTAAATAGGTAGCCTTATATTCAAATAAGTATTAGGGTATCATGCCCCGTTTAACTGGCGTATTATTTTTTGATGGTTTTATTTATTATTCGCTCTCATCATAATTACTAATAACGGATTCTGCCACTATGTTTAATTTCTTGAACAACAATATTCTTGGAAGCTATTTCTCAACAGATATGGCGATTGATCTGGGCACAGCTAATACACTCATTTATGTCCACGGCCAAGGTATCGTATTGGATGAACCATCTGTAGTAGCAATCCGCGAAGAAAGCGGTGCCAACGGCAAGAAAATGATCCAACAAGTGGGACTTGCTGCCAAACAAATGCTTGGCCGTACCCCGGGTAACATAACCGCCATTCGACCCATGAAGGACGGCGTGATTGCAGATTTCACAGTCACTGAACAAATGCTCAAGATGTTTATCCGGAAAGTGAATCCCCCTCGCCTATTTTCAGCCAATCCACGCATAGTGATCTGTGTTCCCTATGGTTCCACGCAGGTGGAACGGCGTGCTATTCGTGAAGCCGCCTATGGCGCCGGCGCCCGTAAAGTTGAATTGATTGAGGAACCCATGGCTGCCGCGTTGGGGGCTGATCTACCGGTTGAATCACCCACAGGCTCCATGGTGGTTGACATCGGCGGCGGCACCACTGAAGTTGGCGTCATTTCATTAGGAGGCATTGTTTATTCAAACTCCGTGCGCGTCGGTGGCGATAAGTTTGATGAAGCGATTATCAACTATATCCGCCGCAATTATGGCATGCTAATTGGCGAACCCACCGCTGAGATCATTAAAAAGGAAATCGGCTCTGCTTTCCCAGGCTCTGAAGTCAGAGAAATTGAAGTGAAAGGACGCAATCTTGCTGAAGGAATACCACGAAGCTTCACTATTTCTAGCAACGAAATCCTGGAGGCTCTCACGGAGCCGTTGAATAGTATCGTCAGCGCCGTCAAATCGGCACTGGAGCACACGCCTCCGGAGTTGGGTGCGGATATTGCTGATAAAGGTATGGTCATGACGGGTGGCGGCGCTTTATTACGCGACATTGACCGTTTATTGATGGAAGAAACCGGTTTATCAGTGATTGTTGCCGATGATCCGTTAACTTGCGTAGTTCGTGGCGCTGGGATTGCTTTGGAAAATATGGATCGCTCCATTGGCATCTTCGCTCGTGATTGAATAGGCAATTTTATTAATTTTTTCTCGCAAACCAATAGAATAAAAATAAAATCAGATACTTAAATACTGGACGTAATGAAAACAGCTCCTCAGTTTTTCAGACATGGCCCAGGCCCGTTCACTCGGCTGTTTGTATTCGCATTGCTATCCTGTTTACTCATCGCTGAAGATGTGCGTTTCAAATATTTTCCTGAACTACGCCAGACGATTGGCGTAGTTATCTTCCCATTCCAGAAAGTAGCTTATATTCCAGCCAATATTTATGATCAAGTCGATAAATTTATTGCCAATTTGTATCTTCTGGAAGAAAACACAACACTCAGGGAACAATATCTGGAAAATCAAGCGCAGCTTTTAAGAATGCACTCGCTGGAAGCAGAAAACGCACAATTGCGCGAACTACTCGGTGCGGTTCGAGAAATTGAAACTCAAACCAAGACTAAGGCGGTTTTAGCTGAAATCCTGTATACCCCACGCGATCCTTTTAATCATAAAATCACCTTGAATAAAGGCGGTCAACACCACATTCAACTGGGACAAGCAGTCATTGACGACAAAGGCATCGTTGGACAAATCACGCAGCTATATCCTTGGTCATCAGAAGTTACTCTGCTGACTGACAAAGATCATTCCGTTCCCGTTCAGATTGCACGCAACAGCATGCGTTCGGTTATCTCTGGAACGGGTAAAAACAATGAATTGCAATTACGCTATCTATCAGTAAATACGGATATACAACTCGGTGATTTATTAGTCACTTCCGGTATCGGTGGTGTTTATCCGGTAGGCATACCGGTTGCAATCGTGCAAAGAATCGAGCGTGATCCCGTCGATGATTTTGCACAAATCATCGGTACACCCATCGCGGGCGTGGATCGAAATCGGCAGGTTTTAGTGCTATCCCTGGTAGATTCCATGCCTCATGACCCTATAGAGATACCGAAAATTGAATCACAAAAGAACTAGAGATCAACATTCAAATGAAAACAATTACTTCGGACAGAATGTATATGTACCTGCCAGTAATGGATATATTGCATTAAGTCTGGCAATAGCATTGATTTTCAATTTCTTGCCTTTGCAAGGGGATTTATTAATTTTCCGCCCTGATTTTGTAGCAATAACAATCATCTATTGGGGTATCAGTTATCCTCATAAAATGGGCATGAGCATTGCTTTTGGCATGGGACTAATGATGGATGTTGGTAATACCAGCATATTGGGACAACATGCTTTGGCCTACTGTGTGATGATTTATCTCACCTTGATTTTTGGAAGGCGATTACGCCTATTCGGTTTGATGAAACAAGCTCCCCAGGTTGCTCTCATATTATTAATGATGCAAATCACGCTTGTTTTAATTGCGGTATCGAGTGGTTCCCATTTACCTGGATGGTCATACTTTTTTGCCACCGCGACAGGTACCATACTATGGGCGCCCATCTCTGTTTTATTGAGTACTCCCCTTAAGCAAAAACCAGATCCCAATTCACTATGAAGCATAATGTAGAACTACGGAATCATCCCATTGAGTTGCATAAATTTCGTATGCGTCTGGCTATCAGCGCTGGATTTGTATTGATACTTTTCCTGATACTTTATACTCGCTTCTATTACTTGCAGGTTACCCAGCAAGAACACTATCACACACTTGCTGAAGCCAATCGCATATCCATTCTGCCCATCGTGCCCAATCGAGGTTTAATTTATGATCGCAATGGAAAAGCGCTGGCACAAAACTATTCAGCTTACACGCTGGAAATTGTACCCAGCAAATTTCCCGACATTGAAGCAACCCTAGACGAACTTTCCACTATCATCGAGATCACCCACATCGATCGCCAGCGATTTAAGAAGTTGATGAAAGAGAGCAAGCGTTTCAAGAGCTTGCCTATTCGCAGTCGACTCACTGACGAAGAAATTGCAAGCTTTGCAGTCAATCGCTATCGTTTTCCGGGCGTAGAAATCAAGGCACGTGTTTTCCGGCAGTACCCCGAAAAAGAAATCGTGTCCCATGTAGTCGGTTATATCAGTCGCATCAATGATAAAGACCTCGAACAACTTGAGCTCGCTGGAGAGCTCAATAACTATCGTGGTTCCCACCATATTGGAAAAATTGGCATTGAACAGAGCTATGAAAAGCAATTGCATGGCATCACCGGCTTCGAGGAAGTGGAAACCGACGCAGCCGGCCGATCCATCCGGGTTCTATCGCGCACCCCGCCGACGCCAGGTAACAATTTAATTCTGTCACTCGATCTTGGATTACAGGAAGCGGCAGAAAAGGCATTTGGCGATCGACGAGGGGCATTGGTAGCGTTGGATCCCAATAATGGCGAAGTGTTGGCCTTTGTCAGCAAACCGGGTTATGACAATAATCTTTTTATCGGTGGAATCGATCAGGAAAACTGGAATCTACTCAATAATTCCATTGATCGACCACTCAACAACCGCGCACTCAGAGGCGTTTATCCGCCCGGATCAACCTTTAAGCCGTTTATGGCATTGGCTGCCCTGGAATTGGGGAAGAGAACGCCGGAATACAGCATGAACGACCCTGGCTATTTTTCGCTGCCGGGTGTTGATCGACGCTATCGTGACTGGAAACCAGGTGGCCATGGCAGAGTAAATTTACATAAATCATTGGTTGTTTCATGCGACACATACTACTATAGCCTCGCCAACGATCTCGGCATCGACAATATTCACAATTTCATCGGTCAATTCGGATTAGGAAAAAAAACAGGCATTGATATTGAAGGTGAAGTGTCAGGGCTTCTGCCGTCGTCTGCATGGAAAATGCGACAATATAATCAAAAGTGGTATGCAGGAGACACCATCTCTGTTGCCATTGGTCAAGGCTACAATTTAGCCACGCCATTACAACTGGCCGTTGCCACCATGATCATCGCAAATAACGGCAAAGTTTATTTTCCGCACCTGGTCAAACAAATCCAGAACAGTCAAACAGGTGAAATTGAAAATATCCCGGCCAAGCCGCTCAATACTCTCAATCTCAAACCACAACATCTTGATATTGTAAAAAATGCCTTGGTCGATGTTACCCGTCCTGGCGGTACCGCTGCAAAAGCAAGCATCAACGCAGCCTATACTTTCGCCGGCAAGACCGGTACTTCACAAGTGATCGGTATTAAACAAGGAGAGCGTTATAATGAAAAATCAATCAATGAACGTCACCGAGATCATGCCATGTTTATCGCTTATGCACCTGCGGAAGACCCTAAAATTGCACTGGCTGTATTAGTCGAAAATACCGGAACCGGTGGCTCGACCGCCGCCCCCATTGCAAGACAAGTATTTGATTATTTTTTATTGGGGAAACCAACGGAATCTACAGTTGCGCAAACCACCGACTCCAGCGAGGAGCATATCCATGATCATCTTTAGGAAATTCGGTATGCCCAGCACATCCTGATCTCTTAATAGCAGAAAACCAAACCGATGATTGAATTTAGAAAAATTTGGTACTATCTGACTCGATACATTGACGGTCTGTTGTTAGCCGGGATTCTCGCCCTCATGCTCGTGGGATTGATCGTCCTCTACAGTGCTACCGGAGCGAATATCAACAAGGTCAGTCATCAAATGATCAACATGCTGGTAGCCTTGATTATTATGTGGTTGGTTGCCAATATTCCTTTGCAGCAAATCATGCGGCTTGCCTTGCCCATGTATCTATTGGGCTTTGCTTTATTAGTGGGCGTGGCATTTTTCGGTGAAATCAACAACGGAGCAAGGCGCTGGCTGGATATCGGTGTTACCAGAATTCAACCTTCTGAATTAATGAAGATTGCTTTACCCCTCATGATGGCTTGGTACTTTGATAAACATGAGATCACTTTACGTATAAGAGACTATGTAGGCGCAACCTTGTTATTGATGCTACCGGTTTTTCTCATTTTGCGACAACCCGATCTGGGAACGGCCATACTCATAACGTCCAGCGGTTTTTATGTATTATTTCTAGCCGGATTATCATGGCGCATCATGGCAGGATTAATCATTGCTGCGGCAGCCAGCATACCCATATTGTGGTCAGCTATGCACGACTATCAGCGCCAACGCATTATGACATTGTTTGATCCCACGCAAGATCCGTTGGGTGCCGGTTATCATACCATTCAATCCTCCATCGCCATCGGCTCAGGCGGAGTCGTGGGTAAAGGATGGCAAAATGGCACACAAACCCAATTGGATTTCTTGCCGGAACAAAGCACAGATTTCATTTTCGCAGTTTTCTCTGAAGAATTCGGGCTGATCGGCAATACCTTGCTACTGCTGTTATATTTGACTGTCATTGGACGCTGCATGATCATTACCGCCAATGCCTCAACTCAGTTTACGCGCCTGATTGCAGGATCAATTACGCTTACTTTCTTCACTTATATCTTCGTTAATATTGGCATGGTTAGTGGTATCCTACCGGTAGTTGGGGTTCCGCTTCCACTGATTAGTTATGGCGGCACATCCATGGTGACAATGCTGCTCGGATTTGGTATTTTGATGAGCATTCAAACACATCCTAAACTCATAAAAACATGACAAAAACTTTTTCAGCATTTGCCAAAGACTGCAAATACTTGTCTGTAAAACCGGTGATCGGATTCCCATTGATATTGATGATTGCATTGCTGAGCGCATGTAGCAGTACACCTCAACACACAAATCACAGCTCAAAACAAAAGCATTCATCAATCTCCGGAAAAACTGCCCGCAATTCAAATGCAGCTTTCCCAAGTTTCGACGCTCATTCAATAGGTCGAAAAGGCGGTGGTTATTATCTGGATGATGGTCCGGGCGATAATCCGCCTCCTGATTTGCATTTGATTCCAGATGCTGAGCCCAAAGCTGAACCGCTGCGCTTAGCCAATATGCAGCCTTACGTCGCGCTAGGCAAAAATTTCAAACCTATGACAGCATTAGGTCCTTACAAGGCGCGTGGCATAGCCTCATGGTATGGTCGTCGCTATCATGGAAACAATACTGCATCGGGAGAAGTCTATGATATGTATGCAATGACAGCAGCCCACCCGACGCTACCGATACCGAGTTATGCAAGAGTCACCAATCTGGAAAATGGCAAATCGATTATCGTGCGCCTCAATGATCGTGGACCATTTTTATCAGATCGATTAATCGACCTCTCTTATACAGCTGCCTACAAGTTGGGAATACTAGCCGACGGCAGTGGCCAAGTGGAGGTAGAAAGTATATTGCCGGACGATGGTTCAGTGAGAACAGCCCGATCCCAGTCGGTTACTCCCCCAACAAAAATCTCCGCCCTGCCTAACAATATCGAGATGAATACGGTTTACCTGCAATTAGGCGCGTTTGGCTCACCAGATAATGCGCATAATTTTCTCTCAAAGATACGAAAGAAACTTCCTTGGCTTAACGATACAGTCAGTATTACCAGGAATAACGGTTTATATAAAATTCACGCGGGTCCATATCCAGATCAAGTGCTTGCCAAACAAGCGGCCACTACCATCACTCAGCATCTTGCAGTCACACCCGTACTCGTCATAGATTAAACGCTCCCCCCCAAAAAAAATCCCTATTGCACGCAATAGGGATTAAAGGGCCTCGTCATAAAATCATTCATCGCAATCTTTTGACTCAATGTAAAACATCTTCTTCAGTAAGCATTGCTACATTTTTACATTTTGACTTCGGTACTCCGAAGAGATCACGATCAGATGACTAGAACTATAATGCTTACCAAGCACATTTGAAGATGAAAACAGAAGGGAAATTTACCGTTATATCCAATTTTTGACTGTGATTTTTCGCACATGTATTCAAATATCGAACAATTTGATCAATCAAACCGGAATATCCTCAATAATTATCATCTTTTTTTGCTAGCTAAATAAGTTGTAAATCTTAGAAACCACTTCATTGTCGATTAGTTTGAGTGATCCTGAAAAGACATGAGAGCCGTATAATGGACTCAAATTATAGTGCTATACTCCATGAACTAACTGAAAAATGATCAACTCAGCGCATAGGGCTGTTTAACCAGTATGGATAAAGCGCTGAATAAACTGAATGCAATGATTGATTAGAATCCTCCTATACCCAATATAATGCTGACATCTGCTGTAACTACACCCATTAATCATATTTTGCGTGGTGAAAGATGGGCATGTAAACGACTGCAATCTTTCGCTGAGCAAACGGTTTGTATACAAATTCCCCCTTTGACCAGCTGCAAACTACTGATTAATGCCAGTGGAGAAGTACAGCTCGCTGATAATAATATCTGTCCAGATACAACACTCACTTTATCCCCATTTATTCTGCCAAGATTGTTATCTCAGGATAAGTCTGCTTTAGAGCTGATTAAAGTAACAGGCAACAGGCTTTTAGCAGAAACATTAATCGACATTGGTCAACATATCAATTTTAGCTTCATCTTCGAACAAGATATGAGTAAAGTCATTGGAGATATTCCTGCTCATCGGCTCACTCAAGCTGGAGAACACATTCTGCGCTGGCAATCGGAAAGTTCCCATCATCTCGCACAAGCGCTTGCAGAATATTGGACAGAAGAAAATTCATTACTCACTAAATCTGCTGCTATCCAGGAGTTCATGCAAGCAGTAAAGAATTTACAGACAGATACCGAACAGC
>JAGOKN010000029.1 GCA_017994575.1 Nitrosomonas sp. | reverse complement strand
GTACTCCTTCATTTTTGACTCCTCGTCTCGTGGTTGGGACTAGAACGTTACGACGACTGCCGTAACGGTCAAACCTTTGGGAGTCCCCCGGCAAAGCCGGGGGTTTACCTATTATTAATTATTTAAGTTTACGAAAAAAAGCTTAATGTTTCGAAAACCGAGACTCTTTTTGCTCTTTCTTTGTGCAAACTATTTTTTATTAGTGAATGGATTTTAGTAGTTAAAAAAAAGGGCTCCTAACGAGCCCTTATTACTAAATACCGAAATTTTTCACTTATTCTGTCAGTCAAATTTCACTCACTTATCCTAAATTCCATTTATTTTGGCATTCGATACATTTAAATATCAATATTCGTCGCCCGCAACGCATTCTTCTCGATAAACGCCCGTCGTGGTTCCACCACATCTCCCATCAGGGTGGTGAAGATTTCGTCGGTCAGGATGCTGTCTTCGATCTGGGCTCGTAGCAGGCGGCGGTTTTCCGGGTCCATGGTGGTTTCCCACAGTTGGATGGGATTCATTTCACCTAGGCCTTTATAGCGTTGCACATTCACGCCTTTTTTCGCTTCTTCCAGTAGCCATTCGAGTGCATGCTTGAATTCACTGATGTTTTGTTTTTTCTCCCCGCGTTGCACGTAAGCGCCCTGTCCCAGCAAACCCTCAAATACCTGTGCGGTTTTCTTGATCTGGACATAATCGCCGCTTTCGACGAAATCATTGTCCAAATAGCTGGTCAGCACATTGCCGTGCGACATGCGCATGATTTTCAGGCGATAACGTTCATGCACCTCATCGTATTCCGCGACGATTTCTATGTCTTTCACCCGTGATGCCAGCCGGGCTGCGCTGTCTACTGCCGCTTGCTCGCTGCTCAAATTAACATCCGGCAGGCGCAGCAGTGCATGCATCACGTTGCTGTCGATCATTCGACTCATGCGCTCGATTATTGATTCTGACAGAATATATTCATTGGCGATTTTTTCCAGTGTGTCACCGGTTAATGGTGGTTTTTCTTCACCGGTATAAAGCTCAGCGTCGGCTAAAGCCAGACTTAGCATGTGTTGCTTTAACTCATGGTCATCCTTGACGTAGCGTTCCTTTTTGCCATGTTTGATTTTATACAGCGGCGGTTGCGCGATATAAATATGACCGCGCTCGATCAGTTCGGGCATTTGGCGGTAGAAGAAGGTCAGTAGCAGCGTGCGGATATGCGAACCGTCCACGTCCGCGTCGGTCATGATGATGATGCGGTGATACCGCAGCTTGTCCGGGTTGTATTCATCCTTGCCGATGCCGGTTCCGAGTGCGGTAATCAGCGAAATAATTTCTTGGGAGGAGATCAATTTATCAAAGCGAGCTTTTTCTACATTCAGGATTTTTCCCTTGAGCGGCATGATGGCCTGGAATTTCCGGTCGCGCCCTTGTTTGGCGGAACCGCCTGCAGAATCACCCTCGACCAGGTAAAGTTCGCATAACGCGGGGTCTTTTTCCTGACAATCGGCCAGTTTTCCGGGTAATCCCATGCCGTCGAGCACGCCTTTTCTGCGCGTTAATTCACGTGCTTTGCGCGCCGCTTCGCGTGCTCTGGCGGCATCGATGACTTTGTTGCAGATGGTTTTTGCGTCAACCGGGTTTTCCAATAAGAACTCAGACAGCTTTTGCGACACGATTTCTTCCACTACCGGGCGCACTTCCGAGGACACCAGCTTTTCCTTGGTTTGCGAGGAAAATTTAGGTTCAAATAATTTGACGGACAGCACGCACGACAACCCTTCGCGCATGTCGTCGCCGGCTGTTTCAATCTTGGCTTTCTTGGTTAATTCGTTTGCTTCCATGTAGTTGTTCAGGGTACGCGTCATTGCGGCCCGCAAACCGGTCAGATGGGAACCGCCATCCCTTTGTGGAATGTTATTGGTAAAACAAAGCACCTGTTCGCTATAGCTATCATTCCATTGCATGGAAACTTCCACGGAAATATTGTCTTTTGTTCCCATGGTGTAAAAAATATTCGGATGAAGCACCGATTTGGAACGGTTGATGTATTCGACAAAATTCCTAATGCCGCCGACAAAAGCGAATTTTTCATCTTTGCCGGTGCGCTGATCGATCAGGTGGATTTTTACGCCATTGTTGAGAAAAGAAAGTTCGCGCAAGCGCTTGGCAAAAATATCATAGTGGTATTCGATATTGCCAAAAATTTCCTTACTGGCCAGAAAGTGCACTTCCGTGCCGTGGCGCTCACTTTCTCCGGTAATTTCCAACGGTTTAACCGCAACGCCGAGGCGAAACTCCATCTGGTTAATTTTTCCATCACGGCGAATGGTCAGCTTCAGCCATTCGGATAAGGCATTGACTACTGAAACACCGACACCATGCAAGCCGCCGGAAACTTTATACGAATTGTCGTCAAATTTACCGCCGGCATGCAGTTCAGTCATGACAATTTCTGCAGCAGAGCGCTTGAACTCATCATCCTGCTTAATGCCCGTCGGAATACCGCGCCCATTGTCCATTACACTGACTGAATTATCCGGATGCAAAATGACGGTAATATCATCACAATGGCCTGCCAATGCTTCATCAATGGCATTGTCCACGACTTCAAACACCATATGATGCAAACCGGTGCCGTCGCTGGTGTCGCCGATATACATGCCTGGCCGCTTACGCACGGCATCCAGGCCTTTTAATATCTTAATACTTTCAGAATCGTAGTCGTTTTGGCTTGTGCTGGTATTGGGTACGTTGCTATTGGGATCACTCATCAGTTAAGGCACTTTATGGTTATGAAGTTTGAATGGCGTGTTTCAACTTTTGGGGATTTTGATTCTCTCCTGTCAAGGAATGAATCAAATCCTCATCGGCATAACGATGTATTTAAATTCTGTATTTCCAGGGACGGTGACTAACACACTGCTATTGGCGTTTTCAAAAGCACATTGTACGGTTTCGCTATTTACATTGTTCAATAAATCCAATAAGTAAGTGATGTTCAAGCTGATATCAATCGATTCATGGTCATATTTAATTTCCAGTTCTTCCTGAGCTTCTTCTTGTTCGTTGTTTTTACACAGAATGCATAAATTGTCTTTGCTGACGACTAAACGGACGCCACGGAATTTTTCGCTTTGATTGGAAAGAATCGATACCCTTTGCAGCGCTTGTAAAAAAATTAAACGATCAATTTCAAAGACTTTATTGTTTTTGGTAGGTATGACGCGATTGTAATCCGGAAACTTACCATCAATGATTTTTGACGTCAGTATGATGTCAGAAAAGGAAAAGCGTACTTTGTTTTGAAAATATTCAATCTTTATCGGATCTTCACTATCATTCAGCAATTTTGATAACTCAAACACCGCTTTGCGCGGAAGGATGACTTCCTGCTTTTTCTGGTCGCTTTCTAAATCAGTTGCGATATAAGCAAGCCGGTGTCCGTCAGTACCAACCGCAATGAAATGTTTGCTTTCAATCAGTAATAACAATCCGTTCAGATAGTAACGAATATCTTGTTGCGCCACTGAAAACTGCACGTGATGCAATAGTTTTTTAAATTCGCTTTGCTTGAGAGTGATGGAGACTTCTGAATCCAGTTCTTCTGCAATTTCAGGAAAATCTTCTGCAGGCAATATCTGCAAGTTGAAGGCACTTTTGCCTGACTTTACCTGAAGATGATCGTCTTGCCGTGTCAATGTGATTTCTGCATTCGATGTCAATGAACGCAAAATATCCTGAAGCTTTTTGGCAGAAACCGTCAAAGAAAAATTTTCATCGGCCGAAGCCTCTTTGGCTGCGGCTGTTTTGATTTGTATTTCCAGATCAGTGGTCAAAAAGGTAGTCTTTTCGTTGTCTTGTTGAATTAAGACGTTTGATAGGATGGGCAGTGTTTGGCGACGCTCCACAATTCCTGTCACTGTCTGAAGTGGTTTTAGTAAAGTATCTCTGTTAGTTTTTAATAAAAGCATTTATATATAAAATAATAATAATTAGATAATGTCATGAATACTTCTGTATATTTTCTAACATTCCATTAAGATCAATAAGATAGCATCTATTTTTCGTTTGTATGATCGCTGTATAGTTATGGGATAGTTTGTGGATAAAAATTAAGATATTTTTTAAAAGCCAGTTATCCACAATGTATTAGACAGTTATTAACCTCTTAAAATAAGAATCAGTGCATTAAAATCTCGGCTTACGACAGGATCAGAAATGCGTAATTCGTTAATTTTTCGATAGCCATGTAACACCGTCGTATGATCCCTTCCACCAAACGCTTCACCTATATCCGGTAGACTTAGAGACGTCAGTTCTTTTGCGATCGCCATTGCCATCTGCCGTGGTCTTGCCACAATGCGGGTACGTTTTTTTGAATACATTTCAGAGACTTTGATTTTATAGTAATCAGCTACGGTTTTCTGAATATTCTCAATGGAGATTTGGCGGCTTTGCACAGCGAGCAAATCTTTTAAGGCTTCTTTGGTTAAATCAAGCGTAATTTCCTGACCAATAAAGCGCGAAAAAGCCAGTACCCGTTTTAATGCGCCCTCCAGTTCACGAACATTGGAGCGGATATGCTTGGCGATGAAGAAAGCGACGTTTTCATCCAGCTTGATTCTTTCCAATTCGGCTTTTTTCAACAGAATGGCAACGCGCATTTCCAATTCAGGAGGCTCTACGGCAACGGTTAATCCCCATCCAAAACGGGAAACGAGTCGTTCTTCCAATCCGGAAATTTCTTTGGGATAAGAATCACAGGTGATGATGACTTGTTTATGCGTTTCAATCAGCGCGTTAAAAGCGTAGAAAAATTCTTCCTGAGTACGGTTTTTTCCACCAAAGAACTGCACATCATCCACCAGCAACAGATCAAGAGAGTGATAATACAGTTTAAACTTATCAAAAGCCTTGTGTTGATAAGCACTGACAACGTCGGAGACATATTTTTCGGCATGTACATAGCGAATTTTTGCTGATTTGTCATTTTCATGCACATAGTTGCCTATCGCTTGAATCAGGTGTGTTTTGCCCAATCCGACACCACCATAGATAAAGAGTGGGTTATAGGCGGTTCCAGGCGATTCGGCAACTTGGATGGCGCCCGCACGGGCTAGTTGATTGGCTTTCCCCGTTACGAAATTGTCAAAAGTGAAATTGGGATTGAGACGGCTGGGATTTTTCTTGGTCGGTGCGTAGGAGGCATTGATTTCAGGTTTGGGTTCCTCTTGCACTTGCACGGGAGCAATGCTAGCCGATGGATTAGCCGTTTCAATTTGCTCGGACAGTTTTAAGTGGAACTGGATTTTCTTGGCGAAATAACTTTGCGCCATGATTTCTATGTGAGCGATGAAATTATCTTTTACCCATTGTGAAACAAAACGATTGGGAGCGATGAGAGTGACTTCATTGTCATTGTTAATCTCCGGATCAATTTGTAATGGCTTGATCCATGTATTAAATTGTTGAGCATTTAATTCTTTTCTAAAATGATCAAGGCAAGATAACCAGAAAGTGTTGAGTGATTGCATAATTTTTTGTTCTTTATCTGTCTGGTTTTGAAAAGCAGCCACAGTGCGATGTTAATGTACAAAAAATATCTGGTCTTATAGTTCTAGGTTGTCTATCAATCGTGTTTTATCTAACCATGCTGCAGCCAATATCACTAAATCATCATCGCCCTTTTGTGCTGGCATCAATGAGCTGCGTTTTTGGATGTGGATATAATCAACTTTCCAGCCACGCCTGACCAGATGCTGAGTCGCGTTTTCTTGTAATGATAAAAAATCTTGATGGCCGGAAATGATTTCACTCTTGATCTGAAGCAGCGTTTGATAAAGCTGACAAGCCTCACTGCGTTGCGCTGCATTCAAATATTGATTGCGCGAACTCAGTGCCAGCCCATCGTGTGCACGAATCGTTTCACCTGCGATGATTTCAACAGGCAAATTGAGTTGTCGTACCATTTCTTGCACAATGTATAACTGCTGATAGTCCTTTTTACCGAAAATTGCAATATCAGGTTGAATAATATTGAATAATTTCAGCACGATCGTTGCCACACCGTGAAAAAAACCTGGACGAAACTCCCCTTCCAAGGTATCCGCAACAGATGGTAATGCTAACAAGAATTCTTGTTTCGTTGGGAAAAGAATTTCTTCATTCGGTGCAAAAACGATATTGACATTCAATTCGGAAAGTAACCTGCAATCATCATCTAACGTGCGTGGATATCGATTGAAATCTTCATGTGGTAAGAATTGAAGCCGGTTGACAAAAATGCTGACAACCACATTGTCCGTCAACTGTTTCGCTTGCTTGATCAAAGCAAGGTGTCCGGCATGCAAATTTCCCATGGTGGGAACAAAAGCAATCGGCTGTTTACGGCTAAGAGTATTACGTAGGCTGTTAATGTCGTTAAATATTTTCATACCGATTTGGTCAATTAGAATTCATGTTCTTGACCAGGAAATTGACCCGTTTTGACAGCAGCAATATAGTTGCTGACCGCTGCCTGAATACTGCTGGTTCCTGACATGAAGTCTTTGACAAAGCGTGGTTTTTTACCTGAATACAGTCCCAGCATGTCATGCAACACTAGTACTTGAGCGGAGCAATGAGGGCCGGCGCCGATACCGATCGTAGGAATGGAAAGCGATTCGGTAATCTTGCTAGCCAGTGTTGCCGGAACCACTTCCATGACCAGTAACCCAGCCCCTGCTTTCTCCAGTATTTGGGCATCCTCAAGGAGTTGTTGCGCAGATTGCTGTGAATTTCCTTGTAGCTTATAGCCACCCAACTGATGAATCGATTGAGGAGTCAAACCAATGTGCGCACAAACGGGAATACCGCGTTGAGTCAGGAATCGAATCGTATCCGCCATGATTTGACCCCCTTCGATCTTGACCATATGCGCCCCTGCAGCCATAATTTTGGCAGCATTCTCAAACGCTTGTTCTGGAGAAATCTGGTAGCTGCCAAACGGCATGTCGGCCATGATGAATGCCTTGCTGGAACCCTGCGCAACACAACGCGTGTGATAAACCATGTTATCCAGCGTCACCGCTAAAGTGGTGCTTTCTCCTTGCAATACATTGCCTAATGAATCACCGACCAGCAAAACTTCAACACCCGCATTTTCCAACACCATTGCAAAAATAGCGTCATAACAAGTCAGAACCGTAAATTTCTCATGGCTCTCAGCCATTTTTTGCAATGTAATCTGGGTAATTTTCATTGGTTATAGGGATATTTAATTAAGTCTTTGCCATTATCAAAAACTTGCTTTACTTGAAACAAATTACCTAACACAAACAGGAATGTAAAGTGCTGTGCAATTATATCTTGGCAAGCCCATGATAATGCATTGGGTATATTCAAAGGATATTTCAATATTCAGCACAGATGTCTATCAGGGTAGTACCTATTATTCTTCGGAATCGTTTTAAAGTACTCCATCCCAGCAATCACCAGACTGCTAAGCAGAGTTCAGTCCAATGTGATTTATCTCACAGCCAGCCTAAGCGGATAGCGCTATTTTGAATACGCAGTTAATTCTTACCTGCGGAGAAATCAGCATGAAGTTGAAAATCCTGACTGCTATGCATGTCTTGCTTGCAGATTATGGTGGTTATTCTGTATGCAAGGTTTTATTTTGACCACAAACTAACCTAAGGAGTATGTCATGAATACAAAGCAAAAACCTGCCAGCATTCAGAGTGAAGCGATTGCAGCAGTGGCACAACAAGGCGTCGAACGTGCGCTGGCAGCACGTAAGCATATGGTCGAATTGTCTTCAAAAGAAGTGGGCGACGTCAGCGGGGGGTTTTATTTTTCTCCCATAATTTATGGTATGTGGTCGCCTTCCTATTTTACGCCTGTAGCTGCAACGTTGGATATTAATCCTTCTTTGGATCCTACTATGAATGTTAACTCCTTAATTAATATTGGCTAGCATCTTTTATAGGAGATACCCATGAAAACCGAACCCGAGACACTTTGCCCAAGCGCCCAGCCAGACTGGGAAGGTGCGCAGGTTTTCGCGGTCGTCGGTGGAACGCCGGATAGGCCGGAAACGGCCTATCTGGATCAGGCCCAGCTGGTGACTGATGAATTACTTGCTATGGCTGCGCCCGTTGCACCCGCGGAAGTGTTCCGCTTTTCTGCGCCTTGTGCCAAAGGTGCCTGTGCTCATTTTGATGAAGGCGGTCAAAGCTGCCGATTGGCTGAAAAAACGGTTCGTTTAGCACCGGTTGTATTTGAAAAACTCCCCAAATGTGCCATTCGCAATGATTGTCGTTGGTGGAAACAGGAAGGCGTATCGGCTTGTAGGCGCTGTCCGCAGGTTGTGACGGTGAATTACGATCCTTCGCTTGAGATGCGGCAGGCGGCTGATCCTAAGGTTAAATAAATAACTTGTTGATTCATGTGATTTTTCACACAGAAAAGTTTGGATAGATCAGTTACTCTGTACTTGGAAATTGATCATTGCTTAAAAAATAGTGAAAGATTTCTAAAGTTGTTGGAAGTTATTTAAACCTTATCTGCGGAAAATGGTAGTCGCGCCGCAGGCAAGATTTAATTAAGCGACTACAAATTTTTATTTTAAGGAGAATATGATGAGAGAATTAAATTCACAAGAAATTAATGAGATAGCCGGAGGTAATGTTTTCCATGATATCGGTGATTGGTTTATTGGTGTCGGAAATTGGATCGATAGCTGGTGGCCATTCTAAAAAGTAATAGCTTAAAAATTACTTGCAGTTACCTAATACCGCGCTGGCGCGGTATTAGGTTCAATCATTGGTCTACAGATATGAATGAGTTAAGTATGGAAAATATGATAAACAAATTTCCAGTTAAAGTGAATTGATCGTTTGTAAATCATGAGTACTCCATTGTTTCGAACGAAAGCCCTAGCTCACCAACAAGATCGACTGCATGGTGAAATATTGATTGCTCGATCACCAACCATACGACTATTTGTTTCGGTTACTGCTTTATTTGCTATTGTTTTAGTGAGTTTTGCCTTCTGGGGTGAATATACGCGTAAGGAACATGTTGCAGGCTATTTGTCCCCAACACAGGGTATGATCAAGATGTACTCTCCTCAAGTCGGCACTGTACTTATAAAACATGTCGATGAAGGGCAATTGGTCAAGCAGGGAGATGTACTGTTGACGATTTCCAGTGAACGAGCCACTTCTACAACACGAGAAACCCAAGCGACAATGCTTGCGGAACTCAAGCAGCGTCGTGATAGTTTGCGCTTGGAGCAAGGTAAGCAGCAAGAAATTGATGCGCTGACAGGCACCGGTATTGTTGGACGAATTCGTGGATTGGAAACTGAAATCCGTGAAGCGCAAGCACAAATGGCACTCCAATCCAGCCGAGTGACCAGTGCTGAACGTATGGTAGCTCGATATGAAAAATTACTTTTAGAACGTTTCGTTTCCGATGTAGCATTGCAGGAAAAGCAGGATGAATTGATCAGCCAGCGTAATCAGCTTGCGCAATTAAAGCGTAGTATTACCAGTCTGAACCGTGAATTGAGTAGTGCACGAGTAGAGTTATCCACTTCTGGTTTAAAACGCGATAACAACACATCGGCAATCGAACGGCAGATTTCCGAGCTGGAGCAACAGTTAACCGAGACCGATGCGCGACGTAGTATTGTTTTGACGGCACCCGCAGATGGAACTGTAACTACTATATTGGTTGAACTTGGACAAACAGCCAATCCCAATACACCATTACTTTCCATTTTACCTGCAGGTGCTGAATTACAAGCACAACTACTCGTGCCAACAAGAGCAGCAGGTTTTATAAAACCAACTCAGCAAGTTTCATTACGCTATCAAGCCTTTCCTTATCAACGCTTCGGGCATCATCTGGGAGAGGTCGTTGAAATTGGGCGCACGGTCATTCAGCCTAATGAATCGAGTTTGCCGCTATCCATTCAGGAATCGGTATACCGCGTTACCGTTCGTCTGCCACAGCAAAAAGTTCATGCCTATGGACAGGCGATGCCTTTGCAGGCAGGCATGGTACTCGATGCTGATATACATATGGATCGGCGCCGTCTGATTGAGTGGGTATTTGATCCTTTACTATCGATTACGGGCCGTATTTAAAAGGTTAAATATATGCTTAACTTTTCCTTTAGCCATCGTGTGCCAGTTATCTTGCAAACAGAAGCTTCTGAGTGTGGGCTAGCTTGTATTGCCATGATCATTGGCTATCATGGTCACCGCATTGATTTGGCTTCGTTGCGAGCACGTCATGCCGTTTCACCGCGTGGCTCGACCTTGGCTGATTTAATGAAAGTTGCAGGTCAACTCAAATTTTCATCTCGTCCTCTACGGCTTGGTCTAGAAGATTTACCAGAGCTTAAGCTTCCTTGTATGTTGCATTGGGATTTCAATCATTTTGTGGTATTGACACAGATTCAGGGTAATCGGGTCATACTGCATGATCCCGCCGTCGGTGAGCGTGAAATGCCTTTAACCGAGTTTTCCAAACATTTCACTGGGGTCGCATTAGAGCTAACCCCTACGAGTGAATTTAAGCCTCGTAACGATATTCGCAAGGTAAAATTGTCAACGCTTATCGGCCGTTTGCAGGGATTAGGCGGAACGGTTACGCAGATTCTGATTCTGGCTTTGGTATTGCAGCTTTTCGCCATCCTGGCGCCCTTTTATATGCAATGGGTTGTGGATCAGGCATTGGTTGCACAAGATTATGATCTGGTTACCGTACTGGGAGTCGGGTTTCTACTACTTGCCGTGGTGCAGACCGGTGTGACGGCTTTGCGTGCATGGGTTTTAATGGTGCTGGGGACGACGCTAAATTTACAAATGATCACGAATTTATTTTGTCATTTGATTCGCCTGCCCATGAGCTGGTTTGATAAACGCCATGTAGGCGATATTGTGTCACGTTTTGATTCACTCAATGCTATCCAGCGCACCTTAACAACTGGATTTCTGGAAGCATTGATCGATGGTGTTATGGTTATTGTGACTCTCGGCATGATGCTGTTTTACAGTATCAAGCTAGCGCTGATCGCGATTGTTGCTGCTACGATTTATGCCTTGCTGCGTTTTGCCTTATACCGTCCGTTTCGACTTGCTACCGAAGATCAAATTGTTCGAGGTGCTAAACAACAAAGTCATTTCCTTGAAACCATCAGAGGTATGCAAAGCATCAAACTGTTTGCCCATGAATCTCCTCGCACGGCTACTTGGCAAAATCTGACAGTCGATCAGTTTAATGCCGGTATTCGAACCCAACGAATGGGCATTCTATATCAAGGATTGAATGGTCTTTTGTTTGGAGTAGAGAATATTATTACCATTTGGTTAGGCGCAATGTTGGTTTTGGATACCGCGAACGGAAGTGGTTTCTCGATAGGAATGTTGTTCGCTTTCATTGCTTATAAAACTCAATTTGTACAGCGAGTGGCTGCATTGATTGAAAAAGGGCTGGAATTGCGTATGCTGGGATTGCATACAGAGCGGGTGGGTGATATTGCATTGACACCCGTAGAGCAGTTCGATGAATCAGGCAGTGTCAGTGCAGCTCCCCTTCATGGTCGAATCGAAGTAAAGCAAGTCGCTTTTCGTCATGCAGAAACAGATCCTCTGGTGCTGCAAGATGTCAGTTTCAGTATCCAGGCAGGTGAGTCAGTGGCTATCATAGGTCCATCGGGTTGTGGTAAAACAACCCTGGTTAAACTCATGTTAGGGTTGTTACAACCAACGGTGGGAAGTATTGAAGTCGATGGTGTTCCACTAGCGCGCCTGGGTATTACAAGATATCGCCAAGCGGTGGCTAGTGTCATGCAGGATGATCAGCTATTTGCCGGCTCAATTGCTGAAAATATTTGTTTTTTCGATTCCCAAGTGGATTACAAACGAATTGAGGCCAGTGCCCGGCTAGCAGCAATCCACGAAGATATTGTCGCCATGTCAATGCAATATAATACGTTAGTGGGTGATATGGGAGCTGTTTTGTCAGGTGGTCAGAAGCAGCGCCTGTTACTTGCGCGTGCGCTGTACCGCCAACCCAGCATTCTTTTTCTGGATGAGGCCACCAGCCATTTGGATATTGCAAGAGAACGAAGTGTGAATGAAGCTATCAGTACACTTAAACTGACTCGTATCATTGTGGCGCACCGTCCGGAAACGATAGCCAGCGCAGACAGGGTGATTGTGCTAAATGGTGGAAAAATTATTAAAGATGCTCCCTCTGAATTATTTGTTCGTCCCTTGGGGTCGATACAGTCTTCAGAGAATGAGGAGTCAGTTGCGGTAGCTGGTTAAGATGGATTTTATGTACTAATTTGTTCCAGCTGTTGCTCATGGCATGCTGCCAATAGAGGAGCGATATGACCCAAGCCGGGAATATGGCAATCCGGTGCAATTTCGAATAGGGGTTTTAGCACGAATGCGCGTTGTGACATGCGCGGATGCGGCAAAGTTAATTTTTCATCATGGCATTGCAGATCATCATACATCAGTATATCGAGATCCAGTGTACGCGGCGCGTTTAGAGTTTCGCGCAAGCGTCCGTGCTGCTGTTCAATACTTAGCAACGCGTTGAGCAAATCATGGGGCGTAAGGCGGGTTTCGATCAGGGCTACCGCATTGATAAAATCCGGTTGATCCAATCGGCCGACCGGCGCGCTTTTATAAAGCGAAGATTGGCGTACCAAATCAATGCCAGAAAGTTGCTTTAATTCACCGAATGCCTGCTGCACCTGGAAGATCGGGTTTTCCAGATTGCTTCCCAATGCGATGTATGCCTGACTGGTTTCTTTATTCATGGCCAGTAGCGGTATTGCCGGATGAGTTTTCCGGATGGTGTGTTTGATCAGACGAAGGTTTTTTGCGCGTGCGTTTTCTCTTACCTTTTTTAGGTAATACTTGCTTGGGCAGCATCGCCTCGCGCTTTTCATTGTCTACGGCAAGAAATGTTTTCCACCATTCGCCCAATTCCATGCTCAGTTCACCGCTTTCACAACGCAACAACATGAAATCGTAAGCAGCACGAAAACGCGGATGGGTTATCAAGCGAAATGGTTTGCGTCCGGTGCGGATCTCAAAACGTGGTTGCATGGCCCATATTTCTTGTATGACTGCGTCAAAACGGCGAGGAATAGCGAGTTTTTTGTGTTGTAACGCAAGAATTTCATCCATTGCTCTGAATAAAGCGAGCATTGGTTTCTCACCGGAGGCCTGGAGGGAATGCCAAGTGGATAGTACTTCATGCCATAACAGGATGGCAAACAAAAACCCGGGCGAGACCGGTTTATTTTGTTTGATGCGCTCATCGGTGTTTCTGAGTGCAATCGTGATGAAGCGTTCGCCCAGAGATTGTTCGAGGATGATATCGAGCATGGGCAAAAGGCCGTGATGCAGTCCTCGCGCTCGCAAATCAATCACGCAAGGTAATGAATGCCCAGACAATAACAGCTTCAACATTTCATCAAACAAGCGGGATGGCGGAACGTTTTGCAATAAAGGCGCCAGATCGCCGATAGGTTTGGCAGTTTCCGCTTCTATCTGCATGTTCAATTTCGAGGCCAATCGAACCGCACGCAACATGCGGATGGGGTCTTCGCGGTAACGTTGTATCGGCTCGCCAATGATACGCAGCTTTTTCGCTTTGATATCTTCATAACCGCTCAGATAATCAAGAATTTCTTCCTTGGAAGGATCATAAAAAAGTGCATTAATCGTGAAATCTCGGCGCACTGCATCCTCTTCCTGACTGCCAAAAACATTGTCGCGTAATAGGCGGCCGTGCTGGTCGGTGAACGAGATCGATGCATCTTCATTTTCATCCACGGGTGAATGGCCGCGAAAAGTTGATACTTCCACAGTTTCTGAGCCACACATGACATGCACTAGGCGGAAGCGTCGGCCAATGATGCGTGACCTGCGAAAAATATGATGTACTTCCTCGGGAGTCGCGTTGGTTGCCACATCGAAATCTTTGGGAATTAATCCCAGCAATAAATCACGTGCAGCACCTCCGACAATGTAAGCCGAAAACCCGGCCTGTTGCAGGCTAGTGGTAATTTTTAACGCACAAGGACTAATCTGGCTGCGTCGGATACCATGATGTTTGAACGGAATAATGCTTAGCTTTGCGATGGATTGAGAAACAGGGATCGCTACAGGGGCTTTGCGGCTGAATACTTTGCGAAGAAATTTACGGATCATTGCGAATGGCTGAAGGTATCCAACGTTAATTGTACAACGGGTATCCGTTTTTCATGAGTGTTCAATAGATGGTATTCAGTTAAATTATAAAAAAGATGAAGCTAGCCGATAAGCCGGGTTCTGTCTTGGACAGTCATTCCTCTAGATGCACAGTTACCCGTGCATTCAAGCAACCTACCCGCAGACTCTGCGAGCAACATCTTCGCCTGCCTATTTGGTCTTGCTCCGGATGGAGGTTACCGCGTTTCACCGTAACTGAATACGCTCGTCTCTGTGGCCCTGTTCCTCACCTCACGGTGGACGGTCGTTAGCCGTCATCCTGCTCTATGGAGCCCGGACTTTCCTCCCCCGCTGTTCAATTGAACAGCAGCAGCGACTGTCTAGCCAGCTTCGTCGGCTATTCTATCACTTGCAAAAATGATCGGTTAAGGAAATAATCGGCCAATGATTTTGAGCCTGCCTACAAAAAAGCTTCATGTAACCATTATCCGTTAATGCGGTTTTTGCTGTAAGTATACCCTGTCCAGTCAGTAACCTTTTCCGGCTCTGGACAATTACCGTACCTTTTCACCACGACGATTACATCCATGCTGTTAAAACCTGTGTTCAGTTTCAAATCGATTTTTTTCGTGCTCGTGCTTTTGTGTAGCACATTAGTGCTGCCTGACTATGCGCACTCACAAAATCAGCCATCTGTCTTCAAATCCATTGATACCGCACGCGCAGCGATCAATCGCAGTAAGATGGAAGAAACTCAGCGACAGGCAGCCATTGAGCATCTTGATACCGCACGTGCCAATGAGCGCGAAGCGGAAACACTGGGCGAGCAATTGACAGCGTTGCGTGCCGAGGCTGTTGATCAACCGACGCGAATGGAGCGTCTAAATAAAGCATTGGCAACAGACAGTGAGCAGGAGTTACTCGGATGGTCCAAACGCCTACCGGCTGATGCCGATGGAGAAACATTGGAGCAGATTCTGGAGCAGGAACGCACGATCATCACCGATCTACGTGCACAAATCGATGCCGTCGGTACCGATCTGGCTCTGGTGTTATCGCGCCCGGCTCAAGCATCCGATGAAATCACGTTATTGCACCGCAATATCGAAGAATTATCAACACCACTCGTGGCCCAAAACAATGAGCCTGCTGCATTATTTGAAGCGCGACGCCTACGCCGCAGCAGCGAGCAGCATCGCTTACAAGCAACGCTGGAGCTGCGTCTCACCGAGCAGGATACCACCGCGCAACGTCAGAGCCTGCACGAATTGACGCTGCGAGAACTGCGCTATCGCTTGGGATTGCATGAAAAACGCGTGGAGCATTTGCAGCAGCGTATTACCGACCGTGGGCGGCATGAACTGGAATCGCTGATCGAAGAATTAATCAAACGTGAACAAGCGCTGGCCGGAGATGCTGCTGTGCTTGTATCCACTGCTGTTGAGAATCGTACTATTGGCAAGGAACTGATACAACAAAATGAGCATTTGGCGCACGATCGCGTCGCTTTGGCCGGTATCGAGCAAGCCGGTGAGCACATTGCCGTGACCTTGCGCGATAGCCGTAGCCGGCTTGATGTCGGCGGAACCAGTGAACGCGTTGGTCGCTGGTTGTGGAGTGAACGGCGCCGACTGGAATCTCCAGTCCATCTTGAGCGCCGCCTGGAATTGATTCGCAACGATCTGGCTGGTTTACGGCTGGAACGGATAATGCTCAGTGAACAGCAGAGAGGCTTGCTTGATATTGGCGTCGTTGCTGAGAGGCTGGTTAAATCACATTCGAAGGCGGGTGAGGGTAAACGTACCGACCAAAATATTCAAAACTTGTTGCTCCCTTTGTTGCATAAGCGTATCGAACTGTTAGCGCTGCTGGAGCCTTTGCTGCAACGACGTATTTCGACGTTGGAAAACAGTGTACAGGCTTTGCAGCAGCGGATCCAAAACGCTCAGGAATTGCAGCAGATGCTGGATCGTCACCTGCTATGGATTCCCAGTCACGGTGTGATCAATAGCGACTGGCTGCAGCGGTTGCCAGATGGAATGCATGATTTGATTAAGCCATCGCACTTCACTACTTTGATGACGCTGAGTCTGCAAAACTTTTACCAGCAGCCTATGCGCTGGCTAGGCAGCCTGCTGCTCATGCTGGTTTTACTGGAATTTCGGCGCCGTGCCCCAGCGCATATTGAGGCCTTAGCAATTGATACCTATCAGATTCGCAAAGATAGCTACCAGACGACTGTTAGAGCACTAGGATGGACCCTGCTGGCTGCTTTGCCAGGGCCTGTCATGTTGATTTTGTTGGGGCAATTGTTACAAGGTGTCGGTGATCCCGGACGATTCAGTCACTCTGTAGGCAAGGCTTGCATGTCGTTGGTAATACCGTTACTGGCAGTGCAGCTGCTGCGCTGGACCAGCATTGAACGTGGCCTTGGACACGCTCATTTTCGCTGGGTCCGGCAACGTCGCGACGCATTGCGTGATAGTTTGCCGAGAATTGCTGCTGTAGTGCTGCCACTGTATTTTATCGCTTTTCTGGCATACATCCGTAAACTTGACTTGGCTATTGATGTGCAGGCGCGCATTGCTATCGTACTGTGTTGCGTGGGACTTGCTTGGTTCCTCTGGCGCCTGCTGGATGCTGGTCGTCTCTGGATTGTTCGAGGCAAAACCATTGAGCCGTCGAAGCTGCGCAAGCTGCTGCGTTTGTTGCTGCCGCTGTTATTGATGGCTATTGCAACATTGGCGCTTGCAGGGTATATCTATTCTGCGGGTATGATGCTGCGATCGTTATTAGAAAGCTTTAGTGTCATCGTAGCGATTGCTATCGTGCTGGGAATGCTCTCACGCTGGTTTCTGCTCGGAGAGCGGCGTCTCATGTTGCAGCGGCAAGAGGAGCGCCGTGCAAAGGCAGCTCAAGATAACGAGGTAGCCGGCGAGATAGCGGCAGAGCCAGAAGAAAATATCACGCTGGAACAAGTTAACGAGCAAACTCAGCGGCTGCTTCGAACGTTGCGTTTGAGTCTGCTGGCGCTGGGTCTGATTGGGGTCTGGTCTGGAGTGCTGCCAGCAATCGCGCGTTTAGACGAGATTGCGCTGTGGCACTTCAGCGACAGAGATTCAGATGGAGCTACAATCCAGCAACCGGTCACTTTGATGGCTGGATTGCTGGGTATATTTGCTCTTATTCTGACTACGATTGGCGCTAGAAACCTGCCGGGATTGATCGAGATTAGCCTGTTGTCACATATTCGTATTGATGCAGCTTCACGTTATGCCATCACCAGCGTGTTACGCTACACGATCGTCATTGGAGGCACCCTGCTGGGATTCAGTTTTCTGGGCATGCGCTGGTCGCAGTTGCAATGGATGGCGGCAGCTTTAACGGTCGGACTTGGATTTGGCCTGCAGGAAATCTTTGCTAACTTTGTGTCCGGCATCATTTTGTTGTTTGAGCGGCCGTTTCGAGTGGGTGATATAATCACGGTCGGCGATCTTTCCGGCCGGGTCACCCGTATTCGTACCCGCGCGACCACTGTTCTTGATTTCGATAACAAAGAAATCGTGATTCCTAATAAAACCTTCATTACCGGCCAGATCATCAACTGGACATTGACTGATACGATTACTCGCGTTGTTATCCAGGTAGGGGTTGCCTACAATGCGGATACCGATAAAGTGCGGATGTTGCTATTACAAGCTGCCAGAGAAGATGAGCGAGTGCTTGCGGAGCCTGAACCTTCATGCTGGTTATTGAGTTTTGGTGCAAGCGCTCTCGATTTTGAGCTGCGCGTATTCGTTAGCACTGTCAATCATCGGACGGAAATCCGGGATGCGCTTAATACAAGAATTATGGCATTATTTGTCGAGCATGGCGTTGAAATTGCCTTTCCACAACTCGATTTGCATGTGCGCGATTTGCCACCTGAATTAACGCGTAGCCAGATTCCTAGTGCAATAAAGACAGAAGAAGCGAAGACAGATCAAGCGGGTTAACAAGGCCGTTGAAAAACTATCGGAGTTGTCGTTGTGATGCTAAAACAAGCTAAAAATGCTCATTTATCGCGATCAAACTGCGCTTTTCACCTGTTTTTTCCGCACACCGCAGTTGCCTCGAATCCGTTTTTAACGGCCTGCTAACCGTAAAGCATGTGCAAAATATGAAGTGAATACCGGCTTGTGCTCGTTTGGCATCATCTTGTCTTCATTGCGAGGAATTGCCGATTACTTGATCAGCATTGCATTAGTTTGTGTCAGCGATTCTTCGTCGAGTTCACCTGCTTCTGCGCTCAGACGCAATCTTGACATGAGATAGCCATGATACGCTTTGGCCAGATCGCGTTTGGCCGAGTACATTTGTTGTTGTGCGTTCAGCACATCGACTTCGGTTCTGACGCCCACTTTTTGTCCGAGAACAGTTGAATCCAGTTGACTCTGGCTGGATTTCAAGGCTTGTTTGAGTGCGTTTACCTGTGCAATACCATTAGTGACATTCAGAAATTGTTGGCGGACCTGCACGGCAATGTTGCGCCGGGTGCTTTCAAGGTCGTGCAGCGCTTTATCCTGAAGTGCCAATGCTTCGCGTACACGGGATTGCACGGAAAAGCCCTGGAATAGGGGTATATTGAGTTGCAGTCCGATGGATTTTGAGACGAGGTCGATGCCGCGGCCGGTAATGGCACCGCCGACGCCGGTTTGATCGCTGTATTGTGCAACCAGATCCAACGTCGGGTAATGTTGCGCCCAGGTCTTTTTTACATTCTGGTGGGCTATTTCATAGGCAGCTTGCTGGATTTTCAACGTGAAATTTTTTTCTTCCGCAACGCGTACCCATTCATCCATGCTGCTGTATTGCAAATTAGCCAAATTGGAAGCAATTTCCTTAGCACCGATAAGATTTTCAGGAAAGCGGTCAATGATGCCTTGTAACGTGCGCTTCCTGATTTCAAGCGCATTACGCGCGGCAATTTCTTGCGAAGTGGTGAGGTCATGGCGGGCTTGCGCTTCGTTAGTATCCACAATGGTGGAAACACCCACTTCAAAATTGCGTTTGGCTTGTTGCAGTTGTATCAGAATCGCTTTTTTCTGGGCTTCAGCGACTTCGATATCGACCTGAGCATCCAGTATATCAAAATACGCTTGCGCGACCCGTAGTATCAAATCTTGGGCAGCCACGACAAATTGCGAATCCGCTCTGCTGACTTCTATTTTTGATTGCTGATAGATGACAATATTTTCCATACGAAACAGTGGCTGTGTTGCTGCTATCGTCACACCTCGGCTTTGAATCGTAACTTCTGGCGGATTAACATTACCTACTCCGCCAAAGGTAATGTTGTCTGCATTGACTTGCTGGACGGTGCGTGTTCCTGATAGCGTGATATTCGGTAAGAAACCTGCTCTGCCTTGCGGCAATTTTTCCTGTGCAGCTTCATAGGCAGCACGTGCGGACCGGTACTGAGCATCCTGCGCTAAAGCTTCTTGATAGACACTCATCAAATCCGCAGCTTGTAGCGAAGAAAGTCCTGCAACGCCTAAAAAGAGGATAAAAACCAATTGCGAAATTTTCATTTGATTTTCCGATAGCAGTTCGGAGCTGATGATATTTCAACAATAGGTTGATCGCTGTGATAAATAGCACACACTCCAATACTCAAAAGGTAAACCTAGCTGGTTGCAATGCATTGATGAAAGGAGCCGTGCAGGTTTCAAACAACTTAGTTGTTTTGAATTCGCCAGGTGCTGTGCAATTAATCAACAAAGCTTCCATCACGGGATCTTCACCGACAATTGCAAATAATCGTCCGCCCGGATTGAGGCTTTTCAAAAAGGTTTCGGGTAAAATCGGGGTTGATGCGGTTAACACGATAACATCATATGGTTCATGCTTAGACCAGCCTTGCGCGGCATCGCCTTGCTCGATCGTTACGTTAGTAATTCCATGTGTTCTGAGATTATTTTCTGCCATGGCTTTTAGTTCAGGTACGATTTCAACACTATAAACATGTGCGCCTTTTTCAGCCAAAAGTGCCGTCAGGTAGCCGCTGCCACTTCCAACTTCAAGAATTTTGTCTGTTTTCTGCACGTGGAGTTCCTGTAAAATGCGTGCTTCCATTTTGGGAGCCAGCATGACTTGACCATGACCCAAAGGAGTTTCCATGTCGACAAAAGCCATTGCGCGATTGGCGGGCAGTACAAATTCTTCGCGCCGTATTTTGTACAATAAATCCAGGACACTATCATCCAACACATTCCATGTGCGGATTTGTTGCGCAACCATATTAAATCGAGTTTCTTCAAGATTCATTTCTAGATCCGTATTCTTAATTGAGGTAAGACTTGCAATTATTTCACATTTCCATTAGCTTCACAGCATCAGCTAGGGGTCCGTTTTCAGATTTTCTGATATTCGGTGAGATAGTCCCTTAATACCTGACGCGGATAATGCCGCCGTAGGGAAGCTGGGATTAATCCTCCCGCTCTTTATGGCATCTTAAGGAGCAACTATATTATGAGTATTACAGTTTTAAACCAAAAAAATTTTTCCAATGCGACAGCTCAAGTCGATGAGGCAGCGGTAAAGCCGTTACCCAACTCGCGCAAAATCTATGTACAAGGCTCGCGCGCCGATATCCAGGTTCCCATGCGCGAAATCAAGCAGAGCGACACAACAACCAGCGTTGGTGCAGAAACCAATCCTCCTATCTGGGTCTATGATACTTCAGGCCCTTATACGGATCCTGCGGTAAAGATCGATATCCGTTCTGGATTGCCTGCGTTGCGTGAAAAATGGATCGAGGAACGTAATGATACCGAAATATTATCGGGTCATAATTCCGCCTACAGCCAAGCGCGCTTGAAAGACCCCAAGTTGGCCGATATGCGCTTTAATTTGCAACGTCATCCGCGCCGCAGCAAAACAGGACTGAATGTAACGCAGATGCACTACGCGCGCCGCGGAATCATTACACCTGAGATGGAGTATATTGCCATCCGTGAAAATCAGCGCGTCGAAGCCTTCAATGCACAACATCATGATTTATTGGTCCGCCAGCATCCTGGACAGGATTTCGGTGCATCGTTACCCAAACTGATCACTCCGGAATTTGTGCGTGCGGAAGTGGCGCGAGGGCGTGCCATCATTCCAGCGAATATTAATCACCCGGAAGCCGAGCCGATGATCATCGGACGTAATTTCCTGGTGAAAATTAATGCCAATATTGGTAATTCCGCATTGGGCTCCAGTATTCAGGAAGAAGTTGAAAAAATGACCTGGGCGATTCGCTGGGGCGGCGATACGGTGATGGATTTATCCACCGGCAAGAATATTCATGAAACGCGCGAATGGATTATTCGTAATAGCCCTGTTCCAATTGGTACCGTGCCTATTTATCAGGCATTGGAAAAAGTCGACGGCAAATCGGAAGAGCTGACTTGGGAAATTTTCCGTGATACGCTGATTGAGCAAGCGGAGCAAGGTGTTGATTATTTTACTATCCATGCGGGCGTTCGTTTGGCGTATGTGCCTATGACGGCAAAGCGTATGACCGGTATCGTTTCTCGTGGCGGTTCCATCATGGCGAAATGGTGTTTGGCGCATCATAAGGAAAGCTTCCTTTATACGCATTTTGAAGAAATTTGCGAGATTATGAAGGCTTATGATGTCAGCTTCTCGCTCGGTGATGGTTTGCGTCCCGGTTCTATTTATGATGCCAATGATGAAGCGCAATTTGCCGAACTGAAAACATTGGGTGAGTTGACGCAGGTTGCCTGGAGGCATGATGTTCAGACCATGATAGAAGGTCCCGGCCATGTGCCAATGCATCTGATCAAAGAGAATATGGAGTTGCAATTGAAATATTGCGATGAAGCGCCTTTTTATACCTTGGGTCCGCTGACAACGGATATCGCGCCTGGTTATGATCACATCACCTCCGCGATTGGTGCGGCGATGATTGGCTGGTACGGCACGGCGATGTTGTGTTATGTAACGCCTAAAGAGCATTTGGGCTTGCCGGACAAGGATGATGTCAAGGACGGTATCATTACTTACAAGATCGCCGCGCATGCAGCGGATCTGGCCAAAGGCCATCCCGGTGCGCAGATTCGGGACAATGCGCTTTCCAAAGCACGTTTCGAATTCCGCTGGGAAGATCAATTTAACCTCAGCTTGGATCCAGACAAAGCGCAACAATTCCATGATGAGACCTTACCGCAGGATGGCGCAAAAGTAGCGCATTTCTGCTCTATGTGCGGACCACACTTTTGCTCCATGAAAATTACCCAGGATGTGCGGGAGTATGCTGCCAATCAGGGTGTTGCTGAAGATGAAGCCTTAAAACTGGGAATGGCGCAAAAATCGGCGGAATTCAAGGAAAAGGGCGCGGAAATTTATAGCAAACTGTAATGCTGATCCGAAATTATCAATTTTATTAAAGCATAGCGACAACGCGTATGGATATTATTTTACTGTTAAAAGCTTTGATCCTGGGCGTTGTTGAAGGATTGACCGAGTTCCTGCCGGTTTCTTCTACCGGTCATTTGATTCTGGTTGGCGATTTACTTGATTTCAACGATGAGCGTGCGATGGTTTTTACCATTGCAATCCAGCTGGGTGCCATATTGGCGGTTTGCTGGGAATATCGTAGCAAAATCACCGAAGTTGTATTGGGTATTGGTTCAAGTAAGGCCGCCAATCGATTTGTGATCAACCTGCTAATCGCATTCATGCCGGCTGCCATTATGGGGCTGTTGTTCATTAAAACCATCAAATACTATTTGTTTCACCCCGTACCGGTCGCACTGGCGTTGATTATCGGCGGTTTCCTGATTTTGTGGGCAGAGCGCAGGGAACATGTGGTTGAAGTAGAGCAAGTTGATGACATGGGTTGGAAGCACGCGTTAAAAGTTGGTTTGGCACAATGTCTGGCGCTGATACCTGGCACCTCCCGCTCGGGCGCTACGATTATTGGTGGTCTGTTTTTTGGCTTGTCGCGCAAGGCCTCGACGGAATTTTCATTTTTTCTGGCCATTCCTATCATGTTTGCGGCTACATTTTATGATGTCTACAAACACCGCGAGTTTCTGGAATGGAATGACCTGAGCATGTTTGCCGTGGGTTTTGTGGCTGCCTTTATCAGTGCATTGTTGGCGGTACGTGGCTTGCTGCGCTTTATCAGCAATCACGATTTTACTGTGTTTGCTTGGTATCGCATTGTGTTCGGCATCATTATTTTGGCAACCGCCTATACAGGCGTAATTGCTTGGTCAGAGGTGTGAAGCGGGATTCTTTCAATTTCCGTTCATAGTGGTCGAAATATTCTGCAAATTTGCTAAGCTGATTCGGTCCGTTATCCGTTGATTTTTTCAAAATCAAAATCAAAATGATAGTAATCAGCTTGGTCAAATTGCTCATTCTGTATTCATGGTAATTTCATTCCTCTCCAGTCAAATTTGCCATACTGCTGTTTTATCTGCGTCATCAGCTTGCGCTAAACTTTCATGCAAGTTATAGCATCGCGTAAAGTCACAGTGGTCGTTCATTTTACGAAACCTGATTCAACTTTCTTCCCGCAAGAAAAACGCTACGGTCAAAATTTATTGATTTCTCTGCTTAGTTAATCCAAAAAGTTAGCATCAGCCCGCATGATAGGAATGCAAACGCACTGAATCTAAGTAATTCAGAGTGTCCTACATATTTCATATTATCCTACATAATAATCAGATTTATTCTTACATTTTCATTGACTGAGGTATTAAAAAATAACATAATATCTTTTAATAAACTTTATTCCGGGAGCAGAAAATGACAATCAATGCAAAAGCAACTACATTTACCTTCGGTACGACAGGCAATGACATTATTAACGCCCAATATCTATGGGGTGATCTGATTGACGGTTTGGCGGGTGACGACACGATCACGGGACTCGATGGCAACGATACGCTGATCGGTGGTACGGGCAAAGATACGTTGTACGGTCTTGGCGGTAATGATTTACTTGATGGCGGCTCGGGCAGCGACAAGTTGTTCGGCGGCACTGGGGATGATCTTCTTCGTCCTGACAACGGGTTGATCGGCAACGATTATATTGACGGCGGCGATGGCTTCGATACCGTCGATTATGGCTTATCAGGAGCTACTCGCGGTGTGCGTGTCGATCTGCGGATCACTACCGTACAAGATACGCGGGGCGCGGGCAAAGATACCATCATCAATGTCGAGAATGTTACGGGTACCAAGTTCAACGACACCATTTTCGGCTCAAATACCGCCGATCTTCTTTCAGGTGGCGACGGTAGTGACAATTTGTATGGCGGCGATGGTCATGACGCTATTGAAGGTGGAAGCGGCAACGATAATCTGAACGGCGGTATCGGAAATGACCGGATTGCTCCCGGAATCGGGAATGATGTCGTGAATGGTGGAATTGGCATCGACACGGTTGATTATCGCAAATTAGTGGGAACGCAAGGTGTTCAGGTCGATCTGCGGTTAACTGGAGCGCAAGACACGAAAGGCGCTGGAATCGATACGATTCTGAGTATCGAACAAATTTATGGTTCCGACTTTAACGATACAATTATTGGCACTGACGGCGATAACTGGATGCATGCCAGTAAGGGCAGTGATAGCCTGTTTGGAGGCGGCGGTAACGATGCACTGTTCAGCGACCCGATTGATAATGGCGGTGATAATTTGGATGGCGGGAGCGGTAATGATCTTCTTCGGGGTGGTTTTGGTAATGACACGCTTACAGGTGGTGCGGGAGACGATAGTCTCTACGGATCTTGGGGTAGCGACCAGTTGTCAGGCGGTGCTGGCTCGGATTTATTTACATTCTCGGGTGAGTATGAGTCCAAGGTTTCGGCACCTGATGTCATTCTCGACTTCGACGGCGCAGAAGATATCATTAGTCTGCAATCATGGAATATAACGGCAACACGCGCCTTCGTCGGAACTAGCGCGTTCACGGGGACAGGCATTACAGAAATTCGCGTAACCAGCGATGGAGTAACACAACTTGTCGAAGTCGATTACGATGGCAACGGCAGCGGAGATGTCGATATGGCGGTCAAGGTTGTCGGCACAACGCTAGGGTTGGACGATTTTATCTTCGCGAACTAGCTTCAGGAAGTTTAACAGGTCGTTGAAAAACTTTTCGAGACAGCCAATACCAGGCAGAAACAGGCGAGAAAGCGCAGTTTATGCGTAATCAATAAGCATTTTGAGCCTGTTTTTAACACCGTAGCGGCAACGCGGATAGTTTTTCAGCGTGAGAGATGGCAAAGCCGTCTCTCTGGCACAAATGCCCATTGTTACAGCAAACCCGGGTTCTAATGCCAGGGTTTTTGAAGCCAGGAGTAATAATACCCGTCCTCAACTCTGCATCCACGGCAATCCCGCCGCTTTCCAACCGGCGGCTTTACCGCGATGACCCTGTTCATCCTTATCACCTTCAAAACCTTCGAGAATGTTGTAGCAGTCGGTAAAACCGTTCTGGGTGGCCATGATCGCGGCCTGATTCGAGCGCGAGCCGCTGCGGCAAATAAACAGCACCGGTAACGATTTGTCGACTTGACTGGTAAGTTGATTGAGAAAACCGGGGTTAGGCTGCATACCGGGATACGAACGCAATTCAATTTCTATTGCGCCCGGAATGCGTCCAACCCAATCGAATTCCGCATAGGAGCGTACATCGACCAATTGCGCTTGCGCAGATTCTTGTAAAATTCGATAAGCTTCCATCGGGAGCAATGCTCCCTTGTAAGGAAGCTCCATTTCGTCAGCGCGTTGGTATGCTTTTTCCAGTATTGCTGCGGTCGTTTCCATAGTATCCCTCTGATAGTTGTTAAAAATGATGGAGCGATTGGCTTTATAATAAGCAACTAGCTTTGCATTCATCCTTTCTACTTTTCTCATTATAGCGCCTCATGGAAAAAATTCGTTTATCCAAATTGATGTCAGAGCAAGGCATTTGTTCGCGCCGCGAGGCGGATCGCTATATTGAGCTGGGTTGGGTGTTTGTCGATGGCGAGCAAATTTCTGAATTGGGCACTAAAATTTATCCCACGCAGAAAATCAAGCTGAATAAAGCGGCTCAGATGCAACAGACTCAATTGGTGACGCTATTGCTGAACAAGCCCATCGGTTATGTTTCAGGGCAGCCAGAACCCGGTTACCAACCCGCTGTGGTGTTGATCAAGCCGGAAAATCAGTTTATTAGTCAATCATCCACCAAGCGCTTTCAACCCGCGCATTTGAGAAATCTCGCTCCAGCCGGTCGGTTGGACATCGATTCGCAAGGCTTGTTGGTGTTGACGCAGGATGGTCGCATTGCCAAGCAGCTGATCGGTGAAGATTCCAAGATTGAAAAAGAATATCTGGTGCGAGTCTCCGGCACTCTATCCAAGGAGAATCTGGCTTTGCTGAATTTCGGTTTGAGTTTGGATGGCAAAGCCCTCAAGCGTGCGCAGGTCACTTGGCAAAATCAGGATCAACTGCGTTTCATTCTGCACGAAGGTAAAAAGCGCCAAATTCGCCGCATGTGTGAGTTGGTCAATCTGAAAATTACCGGTTTGAAGCGCGTGCGCATTGGCAAAGTAAAATTAGGCAATTTACCTGAAGGCCAATGGCGCTACCTGGAGGATGGTGAGCACTTTTGACGGCGCAAGGCCGGTCTTAGGGAAACGCTGATTAATTGACTGTACGAGCGAATCACTTCGTTGCGCGGCACTCGCTCCTCGCCTATCATGTTGATATGTCTCGGTTGCTGTGTTCCGTGCGCCTCGTGCTTCATCTCGTTCGCCGAATTAATCAGCGTTTCCTTAGGAAACAGTGAGGTTGTCAGATGCATCAGCGTTTGCGGGTTGTACTCAAAATCTTTTCGCATGAACTCTTGGCCTATTACGAAGGAGCCGTGGAAGAGGTGGTGGCTCAAGCCGCCGATGGTCGCATCATAAGATTTCCAGCCAATATCCTGCGTTCCGTGGTGCGGAGCAATGGAGTGCATGGTACGTTTGAATTGGTTTTTGATGAAAATCATAAATTTGTGTCGATTATTCGCGTATCTGATGAATGACCTCTGCGCAATCGTGTCTTTCATTGCCGGAAAACGTGCGCTAAACTCAGTCCTTATCGAAAACCTGTTATTTTTTCCCATTAAACAAAGATTAAACTCATGGCTCAATATGTAATGTCGATGCTCCGCGTGAGCAAAATAGTTCCTCCCAAGCGTCAAATTATCAAAGATATTTCACTCAGCTTCTTTCCCGGCGCAAAGATTGGTTTGCTGGGTTTGAACGGTTCCGGTAAGTCTACCGTGTTGCGTATCATGGCGGGTGCGGACAAGGAATTTGACGGCGAAGTACAACGTTTGCCCAACATTCGCATCGGTTATCTGCCGCAGGAACCCCAACTGAACCCCGAGTATACCGTGCGCGAGGAGGTGGAAGAAGGTTTGGGTGAAGTGATGCAGGCACAGAAAAAACTGGATGAAGTGTATGCCGCTTATGCTGAAGAAGGCGCTGATTTTGATGCCCTGGCAGAAGAACAGGCGCGTCTGGAAGCGATCATCGCCACTGCTGGCAGCGATACTTCACATCAGATGGAAATTGCCGCCGATGCATTGCGCCTGCCACCCTGGGATGCCGTGATCAAGCATCTCTCCGGCGGGGAAAAGCGCCGCGTTGCATTGTGCAAATTGTTACTGGAGAAACCGGACATGCTGCTGCTGGACGAGCCGACCAACCATCTGGATGCCGAATCCGTGGAATGGCTCGAGCAATTCCTGGTGCGCTTTCCCGGCACGGTCGTGGCAGTAACCCACGACCGCTACTTCCTCGATAACGCCGCCGAATGGATATTGGAACTCGACCGCGGCCATGGCATACCGTGGAAAGGTAATTATTCCAGTTGGCTGGAGCAGAAAGAAGCTCGACTGGAGCAGGAAAACAAGCAGATCGATGCGCACATGAAAGCGATGAAACAGGAACTGGAATGGGTGCGGCAAAATCCGAAAGGCCGTCAGGCCAAATCCAAAGCGCGACTCGCCCGTTTTGAAGAACTCAATTCGCAGGAATACCAAAAGCGCAACGAAACCCAGGAAATTTTCATCCCTGCCGGTGAGCGCCTGGGTAACGAAGTCATCGAATTTGACAATGTTTCCAAAGCCTACGGCGACCGGCTGTTGATCGATAATCTCAACTTCAAGGTGCCACCGGGCGCTATCGTCGGGATCATCGGCCCGAACGGCGCGGGTAAATCCACTTTGTTCAAGCTGATTACCGGCAAGGAACAACCCGATTCCGGCATCGTTAAAATCGGCCCCTCCGTTAAGATCGCGCATGTCGATCAGGCACGCGATACGCTGGACAATGACAAAACCGTGTTCGATGCTATTTCCGGCGGCAACGACATCCTCACGGTCGGCAAATACACCACCCCGGCACGTGCTTATCTTGGCCGCTTTAACTTCAAGGGCGGCGATCAGCAAAAAATCATCGGCCAGCTCTCCGGCGGTGAGCGCGGACGCTTGCATCTCGCACAAACACTGATTTCCGGTGGCAACGTGCTGCTGCTGGACGAACCGTCCAACGACCTCGACGTGGAAACCCTGCGCGCGCTGGAAGACGCGCTGCTCGAGTTTGCCGGTTGCGTACTGGTCATCTCGCACGACCGCTGGTTCCTCGACCGTATCGCCACCCACATCCTCGCCGCTGAAGGTGAATCACAATGGGCGTTCTTCAACGGCAATTACCAGGAATACGAAGCCGACAAGAAAAAACGCTTGGGTGAAGAAGGGGCTAAGCCGAAACGGATACGGTATAAGCCGATTAGCAGGTAAAACCTTAGATGCCAAAGTCATGCCGTGTATTGATTCAATATTTAATTTTCGGACTCTTTAAATAATGAGCACGAAAAATAGCATTCATAAATTGACAATTAGAGGATTTAAGTCGATTAAACATCTTGATGAGTTTTATTTAGATCAACTTAATATACTGATCGGTGCTAATGGGGCTGGAAAAAGTAATTTTGTTTCGTATTTTCGTATGCTGAATGAAATGGTTGAGTCACGCCTTCAGAGTTGGACTCGAAATCAAGGATCTGCCGATCGCATTGTTAGCTTTGGAATAAAGGAAACAGATAAAGTTGAGTCTTTTGTTGAGTTCGGACTCAATGGCTATAAATTTGCACTTGAGCCAACAGTAGATGGCGGCTTTTCTTTTTATGAAGAAAAGCTTTTCTTTGATGGTCCATATTATGGCAAAAAATGGATTCCACTTGGCTCTGGGCATACCGAGGCTAAGCTAAAAGAAACTTTTAAAACAGCAAAACCGGGTGGCGTTGCAGATTATTGTTATAACTCGATTGCCAATTGGAAGGTATTTCATTTTCATGATACTAGCGATACGGCTGGTGTAAAAAGGCTAGGTTCTCTCCATGATAATGAATATCTTCGGCCAGATGCTTCTAATTTGGCTGCATTTTTATATCGATTGTCCGGCGAATATGAGGATGTTTATAAGCAAATTCAGAAAACAATATGTTTAGCAATACCATTCTTTGATGATTTTGTTTTAAAGCCACAGAAACTGCCATCTGAAGAAGAACAAATTAGATTGCTTTGGAGGCAAAAAGACAGTGACTATTCTTTGTGGCCTAGTCAACTCTCGGATGGATCAATTCGCTTCATTTGCTTAGTTACTGCTTTGCTGCAGCCCAACCCTCCATCGACCATTATTATCGATGAGCCAGAACTTGGCTTGCATCCCTATGCGATTACCTTGCTTGGTTCGTTGCTACGTTCAGCATCTAATCGCATGCAAGTAATTATCTCTACACAATCGGTTCCATTAGTGAATGAATTTTCGATTGCCGATTTGATAATTGTAGAACGTGAACAAGGTGGAACTGTTTTTAAACGATTTGATGAGGAGGATTTTAAAACTTGGTTGGAAGACTATTCAGTCGGTGAGCTATGGGAAAAGAACATTCTGGGCGGGCGGCCAACCAAGTAAATGATACGCGTACATGTAATTTGCGAAGGGCAGACGGAAGAAATGTTTGTTAAGGAAATACTCTCAGGCTTTTTTTCTTCACGAGGTATTTGCTTGATTCCGACATTGATCGGGAAACCTGGGCATAAGGGCGGCAACTTTAAATTTGACAGACTATTTACTGATGTGCGAGCCCGGTTATTAGGTGACAAAGCATCGTACTGCACAACTTTCTTTGATTTCTATGGATTGCCAGAAAATTTTCCAGGGAAGCAAGAAGCTCTGGGCTGCTTAACCCTTCAAAAAAAAGCGCAGCGCGTGCTAGACGTTATGTCAGATGAATTAAGGGAAAAGCTGGGCGAGGAATCACTGAGACGTTTTATTCCATACATCCAAATGTATGAGTTTGAGAGTTTGCTCTTTAGTGCGCCAGATGTGTTGGCGCAGGCAATATATAAACCCGACTTAAAGTTAGAGTTTCAAAAAATTCGCGATAAATTTACTACCCCTGAAGAGATAAATAATAGTCCACTCTGCGCGCCAAGTAAGCGAATTAAAAAGTTATATTCTGGATACGATAAACCAATTCATGGCTCACTTGCTGCAATAGAAATTGGGCTTAATACTATTCGTTCAGAATGTCATATATTTGATAGTTGGCTAAATAGAATCGAGAAATTACAGGGAATCAATTAACAAGACTCATATTAGGTCGACGAAAATCTGAACTATGTACCACTTTAATACTTCACTAAATTGAACGACATCCAACAACTCACCAAAATTTTGCGCAAATTCCGCGACGAACGCGATTGGGCGCAGTTTCATAATGCGAAGGATCTTGCGTTGGCGTTGAATATCGAGGCTGGGGAGCTGTTGGAGGCTTTTCTGTGGAAATCTTCCGAGCAAGCCGACATCGAAAAAGTAAAAGAAGAATTGGCCGATGTTCTGGCGTTTGCTTTTCTGCTGGCGGAAAAATACGATTGGGATGTCAAACAAATCGTGTTGGATAAGATTGAAAAGAATGCGTTGAAGTATCCGGTTGCAAAATCCAAGGGCAGTGCAAAAAAATACACCGAGCTATAGCGATTCCATCTCATTGGAGTTGCCCCCTTTGAACGGACACATTATGTTCTGTTTAAAGGAGAAGAAATATGACACAAAACTACAAACCTGCTTACCCACCGGAGTTTCGTCAGCAGATGGTGGAATTGGTAGCATTAGGC
>JAGOKN010000109.1 GCA_017994575.1 Nitrosomonas sp. | reverse complement strand
GCCGACACCCTCGATAAACTCCCCACCTGGCCTAACAGCCGGATCGATGAATTGCTGCCGTTCGCACCAGAGGCTATTGAAGCATTGTTGAAAGAATGTGGGTAGGTGGTGGGGTTGGAGGGATACACTGGGACTACTATTTGGAATATGTGATTCCGACCGAATGGAATCAGGGCGTGCCAGGGGCACCTTATCTTTTCATTCGCCGAATGTCCCCTAAATATGGGGAAACGCCAGCCTATCTCGGGTTCATAGCAGTACCCGCAGAAGTCGGAAAAATATCGGAGCTTGTAGAGCCTGCAGGCAATGTTAGGTTTCAAGTAGAACTGACCGGTCTTCCAGGGCCAATAATCGAGGTACGTGCAAAAAAGCTATAAATTTTTTGAAGATACTGCTACCCGAGCTGAAAGCTAATTTCACAAAAAGTAACCAAGATACTAATCAAGGCGCCAGTTCTTGCAATCAAGCATATTTTATCCAAGCCGGGAGTTTAAATAACCATAACTTCCATAAATACAATCCAATAAGACAAGGAGAAAAGCATGCCCACACTATGTACTGCTGGAGAAACTATCTCTAAGGGAGACGCCGTATGCGTTACAAACTTTGATGTCATTAAAGAGCGGCCGATCGTCAAAAGGGCGACCCGCAATGACCTTTCAAGCTCAAAGACCGTTTTCGGGGTCGCTGAAAATGATGCTACTGGAGATAGCGTGTCTGTACTTGTGGCTGGCGAAGTCGCAGAGAATAAGATTACCAATCTTGGTGCAGGCGATTCACAGATCGTCGTGACGGATATCACTAATACAGACCCGGACCCCAAGTACCAGTGTCGTCTCAAACGCATTGCATTGCCGACACCCACGCCAGAAGGGTTCGTTGTCGGCACTTGTGACGAAAATGGCAATCTTGTCATCCAGCCAAGACACTCATCCTATGAGATGGGATTCTCGAAAGTGCATAATGTGAGGGCATATGGTGCTGTACCGGATTGGGATGGGGCAACAGGAACCGACAATTTGGCTGCTTTCAACAAGGCCATTCTGGCAGCAACTAACGACTTTTTCACATCCGCTGAACCTGTGAAGATTCCTGTAAAGATTATAGCGGATGGTTGGTTCTACTTGTCTAACACGCTCCATATTCCTCGCAGCATCATATTGGAAGGAATCGGTAACGGCGATCCTAGTCACAGCCCTGGCACGATGCTCGTGTTTCCTGCTAACGTCACGGGTATTCGAATCCACAGTATTTACGATCAAGATATTCCTGCGGAGTGGTTGCCTCCGATCGGTGTTGTTGGAGAAATTTCCCAGATTCGTAGTTTGACGGTTTTCTGTAAGCAAGAGCGGGGTGAGCCGCCATTTAAAGACAAGGATGCTGTCGCCATCCCTCCCAATGATTTCACTGGGCATGGAATTCACTCAAATATCGTTTGTGCTATTAGAGATGTCACTGTATCCAACTTTGCTGAAGATGGTATTTTCATTGCATCTGAAGGCCTCCCTATAGATATAAATAATCCTAAATATCCAGGCAATGCAGGCGGCACTCATATCATAAATACTAGCTCGAATCAGAATGGTGCGCACGGTTTCCATTTCCAAGGTGTCAATTCCAATGTCAGTTTGATCGAAATGTGTTATGCAGACATTAATTGGGGAAATGGCTTTCGAGACGAAGGCGGTATCGGAAACACTTATGTTGCATGTTATTGTCAGGGTAACTTAGGTGAACCAGGCGGCTATTCTGAGGATTTTCGAAATCATGACTTTCATGTGGCGAATGACTACGTTAACCAAAGTGTGTTCCTAGGGTGTTATAGCGAAGCATCGATCGATCATATTTATGCTCCCGCTGGCGCGATTGGTGGCTTATTGTCGCAAGGCACATTTGCTAAAGACAGCAACGGATTCGCTTTAACCAGCGGCGGCGTTGCAACGATTGGCCCTTTGATTACGGAATACAAGCACGATCCGGATGGTCCCCGTGTAGAGATCGGAGACTGTACGGAGAGCAAACGAGTACTTTCATTTATTACGAGAAAATCTGGTTTGCCTATCGATCTCTTGTGTTTTTTCTATCAATCTATGCTACGGGAACCATTCCACGACTGGTGGGAATGGCAGAGCAGTGGTGCTTATCGTCCGATTATGCGATTCCCAACTGTCCAAAGCGAAGCTCGTCATCCCGCGCCATGGATGCCGAATGGTCTCTTCATCGGAAGGGATGATATTCCAAACAACCCAATCCACATGACAGCAGCTCCCTCTCCACCTGCTAAGCAATATGATGGGGTGTCGGCTCAAAATTACGAGGTAGGCGATGTTATATGGAATAGTGAACCTTCACCAGGTGAACCAATTGGCCAAGTCTGTATCACCAGTGGCTCTCCAGAAACTTCAGATCCTCCAACTTTCTCTCCGTTTGGAGAAGTAACCAATATCGGCAGATCGACATCGTACGCCAGCGATATACTGCTTACAGTCAAAGATCGTTACGTTACAGTGATCGAGACAGGGGTGATTCCAGTTACAAAAATCTTGACCCTTTCTCCATCACCGGTTGATGGACAAACACACTCGATTAAATCCCAAGCAGGAACACTGACTAGAACTGGTGTGAATACGAGAGTTGAAACAGTAGATGGCTTGCTAATCGACGGACAGACATTCGTTAATCTTTCTTCCGGAGAATATGGTACGTTCCGCTATAGCGTCGCAGCAGGAGAATGGGAGCAACGGTAGAAGCAATACTCCTGACAAAGCTTTTTGCTTCCCCGCGTGAAAAGATCTATGTTGCAAACCAACACGCTTCATGTTCTGAGTGATTTACGACTTTAGATTCTAGTTTTGGAGGATATGATAGTTTGGTCTTCGGTTTAGATGCAGGGCGCGCGGCGCAAATTTATTAAAGCTTTTCAATGTTGCTTCAACCCGAATCCTGGTAAGTTTTTTTACCCTGAATAGAGAAATATGTCATTATGAGACATAAATCTATCGTGGAAGGGGGCGTCGTTGCCAAGGCAATTAACACTTGCAAAGCTAACTCAACCGAAGCTTTTTGGTGTTGCAGGCCGCAGTCGTTTGCATGTGCAACTCGATAAGGAACGAGCTAATCATCCTGTCATATGGATTGTTGGTCCACCGGGAGCTGGAAAAACAACGTTTGTGGCGAGTTATTTGGATGCCCGCGAACTACCAGCGATTTGGTATCAAGTCGATAGCGGTGACGCCGATCTGGCAACATTCTTTTATTATATGGGACTTGCTGGGCGGATAGCTGCCAAACGTAAGCGACTGCTTTTGCCACTGTTAACACCGGAATATTTGTCAGATCTTCCTGGATTTACCCGCCGCTTTTTTCGTAAGCTTTTCTCTACAGTTTCAGAATCGTCGATATTGGTGTTGGATAATTATCAGGAAGTTACTCCTGAGTCAGTATTTCACACGGTTATTGATGTGATTATTTCAGAGCTTCCGCCTGGTCATAGCCTAATTGCTATTAGCCGTACAGATCCGCCGCCGCAACTAGCTCGTGCATTAGCGAATAACCTGATTGGTCAGGTTAATTGGAACGATCTCCGCTTGACGCTGGATGAAACGAAAGCGATCGTTGCAGCCACTGGGATACTCGAATCCACTGAAGAAACGCTAAAATTGCTGCAGGAACAAACCAATGGTTGGATAGCTGGATTGGTGCTGATGATGGAACGCTTTAAGGAAACTGGGGCGGTCAATCATATTTCCCAACCTGAGACCATGGGAATCGTGTTCAATTATTTTGCTGGTCAAGTATTTGAACAGTTACCGTTAGAGATGCGCGAATTTCTGATGCGCACAGCTATTCTGTCTCATATGACCGTTAAATCAGCGACAGAAATGGGTAAAAGCTCTAGGGCAAAAGAATGGCTTAATTATCTTTATCGCCGCAGACTATTTATTGATCGACGGATCAGTGGTGACGAGATCAGTTATCAGTACCATGCACTGTTTCGTGAGTTTCTGCAGGATCGTGCGAGGACTCATTTCTCCTTAGCTGAATTCAAGGAAATAAGGCAACTGGGAGCAAAGCTGACTGAACAATCTGGTGAAATCCTGGCTGCTGCTGGATTGCTTGCCAAAGCTGAAGATTGGCAAGTGTTTTCAGAAATGATCAATAGACAAGCATCCAGCTTACTTAACCAAGGGCGACACCAAACCCTACAAGAAGCTATTGCCATGCTGCCTGAAGAGATAGTGAGCAATGAGCCTTGGCTACTTTATTGGCGAGGAATTAGCTACGTGCTTTTTGATCCACAAAAAGCAAAAGACGATTTTGACAAGGCTTTTGTCGGGTTTCAGGTTACAAATGACACTCCGGGTCTTTTTTTATCCTGTGGTGAAATAATTGATGCCTATTTTTACTCAGAAGATGACATCAAACCAGTAATAAAATGGGCTGATCAGCTATACCATCTCTTGAAGCATTACGGTGATTTTCCGTCATTTGATGTTGAAATAAAATTGATGGCCAAGCTCCAGGGATTGATTTTTGCTGCACCACATCACCCTTTATTGGAAGTATTTGAAAGGCGGCTCGAGAGCGCGCTGCACTCCAATATTTCTCCTTTGCAAAAGATAGCCATCACGTCAACCATAATATGGCTTCCAATGTGGCGGGGAGATTTTCGTAAAACTCACTGGATCATTAAGGAAACAAACCTATTACTTAAGGCTATAACAACCCTTCCTCCTATGCTTCAAATTCTTTGGCTAAATATTGAGAGTATTTATGCTTGGTCTACAACTGCACCTCATGATTTTTCAGATCATATATTTCAGAAAGCACTTCGGATAGGGCAAGAGCACGGTATTTCGATATTTAACGTCATGCTGATGAGTAGTGGTGTTTATGGCGCACTAGCTGCTGGTAATGTCAAATTTGCACGGATTTATCTTGAACAATTTGAAGCAAACCTACTGATGCATCGCAAGCATGAGATTACACAATTCTACTTCCTAGCGGCTGGCATTGAATTCCTTGAAGGAAATATGCCTAAGGCGCTTGAGAATGCATTGGTAGCTCTTAAACTTCACGAAGAAGTAGGTAGGCCTTTTTTGATCGAAACCACTCGATTAAACTTGGCACAAATTCTGATTGAAAATGATGATATGGAAATTGCTCGCAGCTATCTTTACAAGTCGATTCAGTATGCGCGCATCATGAGAAGCTCAATGCTCGAACATCAATGTCTGCTAATAGAGGCTTATTCTTGGTTAAAGCAAGGCGATACACAAGAAGCATTCATTCCATTATGTGAGGGTCTACGGATTGCTCGCGAAAATGATTTTCTATATCTCAATTCTTGGTGGCGTCCTCATGTCATGGCAAGATTATTCTCTCTTGCACTTCAGCATGGTATTGAAGTTGATTACGTAAAGAGTGTGATTCGGCGTCGTAACATCAAAGCTGAATCCCCTGAGTGCGATCATTGGCCATGGCCAATCAAGATCTTTACGCTCGGAAAATTTGAAATACAGCGCGATGATGTGCCGCTTCGCTTTCCTGGAAAAGCTCAACATAAGCCATTGGAATTGCTCAAGTACTTATGTGCTTCTGGTGGAAAAGCAGTCAATCAGGATCGCATCATTGATGCTCTATGGCCCGATTCAATGGGCGATGCAGCGGAACAAGCACTCAGAACTACGCTACATCGTTTGCGTAAATTGCTGCGCCATGATCAAGCGATTGTCATAGAGGATAAGCACTTATCCTTAGATTTCGGTTATGTCTGGACAGATTGCGGGGTATTTGATCACATTGCACACCATCAGAGCGTAACAAACGACCGAATATCGTTGCAGCAAGCATTGAATTATTACCACGGTCATTTTTTGGAAGGTGAAACTTCGCCCTGGGCAATCACTTTTCGCAACCAACTACGTGCACATTACACACGAATAATTGAGCAATATGGCGCATTGCTTGAACAGGATGGCGAATGGTCGGGTGCTATTGAATGTTACCTCAGAGCGATTGAAATTGAGCCTCTGGTGGAAGTTTTCTACAATAATCTGATGAATATCTACATACAACATGATCGGCGTAGCGAAGCACTGGCAGTCTATCAACGTTGCTGCCAATCTCTCCTGACCCGCCTGGGTATTAATCCTTCCTCGAGTATCCAGGTTCTCTATCACAAGATAATCAATCCCCAGTAACTGCGAAAGTTTAAAAGATACTGCTTCTTCGATAATTTATCCTAATTAGAAAGATTCTTCAGCTTGCCGAAGCCAACGTATCAATCAGCGTTGAAAACTTTCCAGGTATCAGCATCAATATTTTCAGCATATATTTATATTCCATTGTTCTATATGAATAATAAATCTCGTATTTGAAAATAATATGCTCTAAAAGTGGCAAATATTAGATGCTGATTGACACGGCAAGTTAGGCGGACACACCGATTTTGTGCGTCAATTAGTATTCTGCGCAATACAAGACCAGTGTTGAGTATCGTATGAGTGCATATCATGAATTGATGTCATTTGTTAAAATATGCTATCATTGACTTCATATAATAAGGAGTGAAATCAAATGTCTGTTGTTACTGTTCGCAATTTGCCCGAAGAAACGCATCGCGCGCTTAAGCTGCGTGCTGCTCAGCATGGACGTAGCACCGAAGCTGAAATCCGGGAAATTCTGGAAGAGGCAGTGCGTCCTAGGTCGCGTGTCAAAATCGGATCTGAACTCGCTGCTTTTGGGCAATCCTTTGGGGGGCTTGATTTTAATGACACTCGTGATCAGACACCGACTGATCCGGCAGTGTTCGAATGATCGTTCTGGATACGAATGTCATATCCGAGCCAATGAAACCCAACGGCAATCCCGCCGTTCAAGCTTGGCTTGATCGGCAAACAGCCGAGACACTGTATCTGACTGCAACAAGCCTTTCCGAATTGCTGGTCGGCATTGAAATCCTGCCAGATGGAAAGCGTAAAGAAGGACTTGATGCTGCATTGAGGAAACTGATGGAGAGGCTTTTTGGGGCGCGCATACTATCATTCGATCAACAGGCTGCGATAGCATATGCACCCATAGTCGGTCGAGCTAGGACTAATGGTCGACTCATCTCTGTGGCAGACGGTCAGATTGCCGCAATCGCGGCCGTACATGGATTCACCATAGCGACACGAGATACTGCACCTTTTGTCGCTGCCGGAGTGCCCATCATCAATCCTTGGGAAGAATGATCTTAGGTATTTTGTGTTAATGGTAGTCATCAAAGGAACATCGTTATGCGAGAACGAAATAAGATGCGGAATTGACTGTGTCAAATTTGTGCCAAACTACTCTGTAAGTGTCACCGTTTGTGGTTGTGTGAGACAGTTTTTATGCTTGGCAAGCATTGTAAGTGATTGATTTATATGTAACTGATATTTGTAAATAAGTTTTGTAATCAGAAGGTCCCGAGTTCGATTCTTGGTGCCGGCACCACTCATATTTCTTATTGAATACAGTAAGTTATACATCTCGTTATGTGGGTTTTTACGGTTTGTATTATGTTAATCATATTCGTTGCGTAATCTTGATTCAAATAAATATAAACTTTTATAATCAACAAATTAATAGATTGTTTTTAGACTTTTGGTTTGATAACTGGCACCCCTGACTAAAAATCAGATCGTCTGTCGTTATAAGTCACAGATTTTTTATGTTTTTTTTAGAAGTTGTATTTGGATTAGTTCGCAACGTGCAACTGTACACGTATATCTGCTCATCGTAGAATAAATTCCTTTATGCGGTCCGAAGGACAGAGCACCACGACTTTAGCTGTGGGTGAATGAGGAATTCAGTCAGTTGCGCAAGCAGGTACTGTGCAGATTGGTTGATCAATTCCGTGAGGAATTGTAATGCGCGAAGTGCGGCGAAGCCATGTAGAGCCACGGGTTTCTCGTGGATATCTACTTAAGCCATATTACTGCCTGTATAGCCATCCTTCCGGATATCCTGGAACAGCTTTTTGGTAGTACGACGATCTTTCCTGAAGTGGCGAGCATCCGCTTCCAACACTAGCAACTACTTGAATTCAAATGGTGCCAGCCTACCAGGCTTCTTCCCTCTTTGATATTTAACCGCGCCATCACCTGTTCGCGCAACCACTTCTTGATCGTGTTCCGGACATGTGCTAAGCGCTAAAGTGATCTTGCGGTGAATAGCTAGGTTAATCACCGCATAATGTGCGTAGATATATCTTGACTTTGCGGTGAGTATCACCTATGATCACCTTAAATAATGCGGTGATTAATATGTGGGTTCATGAACATCAAAACTGGCCAAACTTCACATGGGATGTGGGATCCCTTGTATCCAAGTTGG
>JAGOKN010000108.1 GCA_017994575.1 Nitrosomonas sp. | reverse complement strand
GGGAAACGCAATTACTTAAGCTTATTGCGCAAGACCCACAAATTTCCGCCAAAATAATCGGATTGTCCAATTCTGCGCTGTTTAGTGTGCCGGGCATGATTGCATCAATCAGTGATGCCGCCATGCATCTGGGGTTGACTCAAGTTAAATCGATTGCTATTGGTATGGCGACACTGTCAGCTCTGACCAAACTTCCTGAAGGCAAGCTTAAGTCAACTGACTTGTGGATGCACAGTATGGCCATTGCTATTGCCATGCGTACTATTGCCAGTCATATGCCAGCGAACTTACGTCCCCTGAATGATAAGATATTTTTGGCAGGTTTGCTGCATGATATCGGCTATAACGCATTAAATTTCCTGGATATTAACGCCAGTAACGCGTTGTATGAAAAATTGAATGCTGCGCCAACGGCATCTTCATCGGAAATCGAGCATGAGCTGCTCGGCATAGATCACGGTGAAATCGGGGCGCAGCTCGGCCAGCATTGGGGATTGCCGGAAGAAATCGTTGCCGTGATTCGTTATCATCATACGCCGACAAACACGCATGCCAGAGTTGGTCAGCCCCTGGTTAATCTGGTCTATATCGCTGAGAAAATGTTGCCGAATTTTGGCATCGCTGAACACACGGCACAACAAGTCTCTGAGCAAGAATGGAGTGAATTGGGTATTTCTTTCAGTGAAATCAATACTATCATTGAAGAAATGAGTGCCGTTACTGAGCAAGTTAGGAAGCTTTGTTGAGATTGTTTGTTATCGCCACGCAAATTGCGTGGCGATTAATATAATAGAAAATTAAAAGATGGTAGCGTTAAACGCATACGATATTGTTAATAAAAGTGATGAAGTAAATACAAGTTAAATGGAAAATATATACGCAATGAACAAAAAACTGCCGTAAGAAACTCGTTCAGTTGATAAAAAATCACTTTGTAAAGGTATTTAGAATGAAGAGAAAACAGATTTTGAGTGTGATTGCTTTACTGATGTTATTGCCCTTGCTATCTGGGTGCTGGACATTGGTTGCAGCTGGTGCGGGTGCTTATGGAGGGTATAAAATGAAAGAAAATGGTTATACCTTACAAAGTCCGATTGCGAAGGAAAAGAAATCGAATAAGTAAGGTTGTTAGTAGCAGAGATAACATTGTAAGCGCCAGCACTACTCATTTGATTTTCTTCTCAGCAGCTTCTGGATCCTCTTTATGTCGAAAGCTTTCATAAATCATCAGTGCGGCACCAATAAAGATGGCCGAATCGGCAATATTGAAAGCCGGCCAATGATAAGTGTCGACGTAGAAATCCAGAAAATCGACCACGTAACCCAATGTAATTCGATCATATAAATTACCCAGCGCACCACCCAGAATCAAGCTCAGTGATATGCAAAATAATTTCTCCTGCTTGTATTTATTGAGTAAATAAATGATCAGTAGAGCAGCACTGCTAGAGATGCCGGTCAGAAACCATCGCTGCCAACCGGATTCTTCACTTAGGAAACTGAACGCGGCACCGGGATTGTAGGTAAGAACTAGGTTAAAGAAACTGGTGAGCGGGATACTCTGACCAAATTCGAGCGCAGACTCTACCCAGTACTTGCTGGCGAGATCCAAAATTAGAACAATTAAGGCGATGCTCAGGCTGATGGACAGCTTCATAGTGATACTCTCCTGAATGTAAAGTGAAGTGAAGCCATGCAATGATGATTAGGATGATCTTGTTTAAGCATAGTGCCGCTCTTCACCAGTGCCGTACAGATTAGTCACACAACGCATGCATAAAGTGGGATGTTCGGTGTGATGGCCGACATCCTGGCGATAATGCCAGCAACGTTCGCATTTAGCTCGTGTGCTGGGTGCCACAGAAATACCTTCCTGTTGTGTGTCGCTGACCTGAATCAGATGCGCTTCAGAAACAATCAGTACAAAACGCAAGTCATCGCCCAATGCATCGAGCAAAGCGAAATCCTCTTGAGTGGCGTGTATCTCAACCGTTGCTGCCAGCGAAGAGCCGATCTCGCCTTGAGCACGGGCATCTTCCAGTTTCTTTAGCACTTTTGAGCGCACAGTTCGTATTTGGGTCCAGCGCTGTTGTAATGATTGAATATCAGACTGAGCTGGAAAGCGATGCCACTGATGAAGTAATACACTGCCTTCGGTATCGCAAGTCAGATGCTCCCAAACCTCCTCTGAGGTAAAGCTCAGGATAGGTGCAAACAAACGAACCAGGCTATGTGCGATATGGTAGAGAACTGTTTGTGCCGAACGGCGGGGTATGCCTTGAGTGGCGGCTGTGTACAGACGATCTTTAAGAATGTCCAGATAGAAACCACCCAGGTCTTCAGAACAAAAGTTGTGCAATTTATGTACGATTAGATGAAACTCATAACGATCATAACTTTGCGTTAAATCTTCCTGGAATGCTTCCGTCATTGCCAGCATGTAACGATCAATTTCCAGGCAATCAGTCATGGCAACCAGATCGGTTTGTGGATTAAAATCCATTAGATTGGCTAGCAAAAAGCGTAATGTGTTGCGGATACGTCGATAGCTTTCCACCACCCGCTTCAGAATCTCTTCCGAAATGGAAAGTTCGCCCGAGTAATCCGTAGATGCCACCCACAAGCGCAGAATATCGGCTCCAGACGTATCCATCACTTTTTGCGGAGCAATTACATTGCCCTTGGATTTGCTCATTTTGTGGCCGGTACCATCGACCACGAATCCGTGAGTCAGCAATGCATCGTAAGGTGCCCGGCCATCGATGGCGCAACCCGTTAGCAATGATGACTGGAACCAGCCTCGATGTTGATCGGAACCTTCCAAGTATAGATCAATCGGATATTTAAGTTGAGCATTGGGTTTTACCACCGTATCGTGTGTAGTACCGGAATCAAACCAGACATCCAGCGTATCCGTCAGTTTTCTGTAGTCCTTGGTTTCATCGCCCAGCAATTCTGCCGCATCCAGTGCAAACCAGGCCTCAATGCCTTGTTGTTCCACTTTTTGTGCAACTTGTTCGAGCAGTTCAAGTGACCGTGAATGCGGCACATGGGTTTCTTTGTGTACAAAAAGCGTCATCGGTACGCCCCAGTTGCGTTGGCGTGAAACGCACCAGTCTGGTCGATTTTTGATCATGGCTTCAAGGCGGGCCTTTCCCCATGATGGATAGAATACTGTGGACTCAACAGCTTGCATGGCCAATTCGCGCAAAGTTTTTTGTTGCCCGGGTGAGTCGTTAGTATTGTGCTGATTCATGCCTATAAACCATTGTGGCGTGGCGCGAAAAATAATCGGAGTTTTGTGGCGCCAGCAATGCGGATAGCTGTGTTCGATCTTTTTCAGGCAAAACAGATGTTCGTTGGTTTTGAGGGTATCAATCACGACTTCATTGGCCTTCCAAACTGAAAGATTGCCGACTAAAGGAGTGTTAGGATTAAATTTGCCATTGCCATCCACGGGGCTCTCATTGGGTAAGCCATATTGTTGCCCTGCAAAGTAATCGTCCAGGCCATGTGCGGGTGCTGTATGCACAAGCCCTGTGCCCGCTTCCAGTGTGACATGCTTGCCGCAAATAATATTGACTGTGCGTGGCTCAAATGGGTGCTGCAAGGATAAATGTTCCAGCGCCTGCCCTTTGCAAGTAGCCAAGATATCGCCAGTCAAACCATAGCGCTCCAAACAGGTTGTTGCCAGTTCGTTAGCGAGGATCAGTAATCCCCTTGAAGTTTTTACCAGGATGTAATCAAAATCAGGATGCACGCTGACGGCTTGATTGGCGGGCAATGTCCACGGGGTAGTGGTCCAGATGATGGCATAGGTTGGGGTGTTTGCAGGAATGGCCACGTCGAAGGCTTTATTGAGCGTTCCTTGTGCAGAGGACCGGACTTCAAATCCTACATCAATCGCAGGTGAAATTTTGTCTTCGTATTCCACTTCAGCCTCAGCCAATGCAGAGCCGCAATCGATACACCAATTTACTGGTTTCTGGCCCTGATACAGATAACCATTCTGATAAATCTTACCTAAGGTGCGAATGATATCCGCTTCCGTTTTGAAATTCATGGTGAGGTAAGGATGATCCCAGTCGCCCAGTACTCCTAAGCGAATGAAATCAGCTTTCTGTCTTTCTACTTGCTCTTTGGCGAAGGCACGACATAGTTCGCGCACTTTGTCGGCAGGCAAATGCTTGCCATGTTTTTTTTCAATCTGATGTTCAATGGGAAGTCCGTGGCAATCCCAACCGGGTACGTAAGGTGCATCAAATCCGGCCAATGTTTTGCTCTTAATGATGATATCTTTAAGAATTTTGTTAACAGCATGACCAATATGAATGTCACCGTTTGCGTAAGGAGGGCCGTCATGCAGAATGAACTGTGGACGTCCTTTACCGGCGGAACGGATTTTTTGATACAGGTTTTTTTCTTGCCAGGCTTTCAGCATGCCAGGTTCACGGCTAGCCAGGTTGCCGCGCATGGGAAAGGGAGTGTCAAGTAAATTGAGGGTTTTCTTATAATCAGTCATGAAATTCACAATTAATGGGTTAAAGGAGCAACTTGTTACTTTAATGATTCTAAGTCATTAGAAAGAAGTCTTTTGCCTGTGCGACATCTTTCTTGATTTGTTCGACGAGCGTATGCAGGTCAGCATATTTTTCTTCATTACGCAGTTTGTGCAGAAAATCAACTTGCAAACGACGACCATAAATATCTTGGTTAAAGTCAAATAAGTGTACTTCCAGTATCGGCTGGCCATTGTCATGTACGGTCGGTCTTACTCCCAAACTGGCAACACCGGGTAGCACAGCCGTGGGTGATGAAGCGCTGGCGCCATGTACGGCTACAACAAAAATACCGGATAGAGGGGGGCAATGATGTCTTAATGGAATATTTGCTGTTGGGAATCCAATTTGTTTGCCCAATTTGTCGCCATCGACGACACGCCCCGTGATGCTGTATGGTTTGCCCAGCAATCGCTTGACTGCGTCAAAATTGCCATGAGCAAGTGCCTGTCTGGTCGCAGTGCTTGAAACTCGGTGCTCATCAATGATAACACTGGGCATGATTTCTACTTCAAAACCATTTTCAGTTGATAACGCTTGTAACATGGCAAGATCACCTGAACGCCGCGCACCAAAGCGGAAATCATCTCCTACCAGCAACCAGCGTACAGTAAGTTCTTTATTCAGAATGCGTTGAATAAATTCTTCCGGACTGATTCTGGCAAAATCATAATTGAATCGGCAAACATGCACACAATCGATTCTGGATTGAGCTAATAATTCCAGTTTTCTGCGCAAACTGGTTAATCGAGCTGGCGCCTGGTCTGGTGCAAAGAACTCACGTGGATGTGGTTCAAAGGTCATTACACAAGCAGGGAGATCCCGTTGATCGGCAACGTTTCTCAGGCGATTGAGCATGGCTTGATGTCCTAAGTGGACGCCATCAAAGTTGCCAATGGTCAGTGCGATCGGCTTCTTAGCGCATATTGATGTCCTTCGCCAAGTGTGCATGAGCATGGGAGCCTTAAAATTATTAATTTTAGCTTGTTTAAGGCGAGCAGGTCTAGTTCGTGCTTGGTTATTATGGGTAGTAATTTGAAATGATTTTCTTAATAAAGAATAGTTTTCTTGCTTGCTCGTTAATTTGCTATATTCTGTGCATCGCCTTGTTTCTTTGTCGTGGTGAAATTGAATGTTGCCGAAAAAATCAAATGAGAGAAGTGATCAGATCTTGCAGGCTCTGGCGGCGATGCTTGAGCATCCTCAGAGAGTAAGGATTACCATTGCCGCATTGGCTGCTCAACTGGGGGTTTCAGAATCCTCACTATATCGTTGTTTTCATAATAAATCAGCGATGTTCGAGGCTTTGATTGAGTTTATTGAGCGAACATTATTTGTACTGATTAATAAAATCTTGCAAGAAGAACCTTGTGGTGTTCAGCAGATAGAAAGTTTGTTGTTGTTGTTGTTAGGTTTTTCGCGAAAGAATCCGGGCATGACACGCATTCTGATTGGCGATGTGTTGATTAATGAGAATGAACATTTGCAGTTAAGAATTAATCAGCTGCATGATCGATTGGAGGCTACTTTAAAGCAGGCATTACGTTTTGCTGTGAGAGAGCATCGTATTAATGGTAATTGTGATGTGACTGCTCAAGCGAATCTATTGATGTGTTTTGTGGTTGGTCGATGGCATCAGTTTGTAAAGAGTGGGTTCATGCGTGATCCTGTAGCCAACTGGAATGTTCAAAGACTGATTGTACTTCCGCCAGAGCAACTCTAAAGCATTTAATCGGCAGGTTGGGCCATGCAAGTGGTGCATGCAGGATCCTTGTGCAACTTGATTGAACGCCAGTTCATGGTGAATCCATCCAATAATTGCAAACGACCATTCAGGCTATTGCCAATTCCCAGCAAGATTTTGAGGGTTTCTGCTGCTTGCATGCAACCGATAATACCAACCAGCGGGGAGAATACGCCCATTATTGAGCATGGCATGTCTGTAGCATGTTGTTCCTCGTTGAATGGATATAAGCAGTGATAGCAAGGGCTATCTGAGTAGCGTAGATCAAATACGGAAATTTGTCCTTCAAAACGCACGACAGCACCGGAAATTAATGGTTTCTTGTGAAGAATACAGGCTCGATTTATTTGATAGCGGGTCATGAAGTTATCGCTGGCATCAACGACAGCATCCACTTCTGGTGTTAGTGCTGATAGTTCCGTTTCGCCGATATTCGCGTGTACGGCAGTAATATTTATTTCTGGATTAATTGCTGTCAGTGTATTTTTTGCTGAGAGTACTTTAGGCTGGCCAACTGAATCGGTGTTATGAATAATTTGCCTTTGTAGATTAGTAAGGTCAACCTGATCGCCATCATAGATGATCAGGTTGCCAATTCCACTTGCCGCCAGATACATGGCGGCAGGAGAACCCAGACCGCCAGCGCCAACAATTAATACGCGTGCGCGATTGAGTCGCTCCTGTCCTGCAATATCAATTTGCGGTAACAGGATATGGCGGCTATATCTGAGCAGTTGGTTATCATTCACGATCCTGATAATCAGCTATCAGTTTCATCGCTCTTCTTTTCGGGAGATGAAGTAATTCCCTTGAAGTAATTCATTGCCTGAATTAGTAAGAGATCTTCAGCCGAGCCAAATTCGATGGGTGCTTTATTTTTCTTATCTTTATTATTGTTGTCTTTCTTCTTGCGCGCAGGTTTTTCTGCAGTTTTATCGGCATTACCATCAGCCTTTTTCGTCTCTGCTTTTTTGCCGCTAGATAAATGACGATTGAGATCGGCTTCACGCAAACGCTGATCATCGCTTTCTTCCGCTTCATCCAGAATATCCGGAGTAATGCCCTTGGCTTGGATCGACTGACCATTCGGTGTGTAATAACGCGCTGTAGTCAGTTTAATGGCGGTATTGTTTCCTAGCGGCAATATGGTTTGAACGGATCCTTTGCCAAAGGTTTGTGAACCCATTACTACAGAACGCTTATGATCCTGCAGCGCACCGGCAACAATCTCAGATGCTGAAGCCGAGCCGCCATTAACCAATGTGATCATTGGTACAGTCTTGGCTTCGGAAGGCAGTCCTTTCAAATAATCATCATCAGGTCCGCGCAAATAATACTCCGGATTGGCGTGTAGCTTCATTTTTGCATCAGCACTGCGTCCTTCTGTATATACGACGAGAGCATTCTCTGGCAGAAAAGCAGCTGACACGGCCACTGCGCCATTGAGCAATCCGCCCGGATCATTCCTCAGATCCAATATGAGTCCCTTCATCGGACCGGCATTGTCTGCAAAAAGATTTTTAATGGCCTGTGCTAGGTTCTCGCCTGTTTGTTCTTGAAATTGTGTAATGCGAATATAAGCGTAACCAGGCTCAATCATTTTTGATTTTACGCTTTGAATTTTTATGATGTCGCGTACCAAATTAAAAATGAGCGGTTCAGTTTCGCCTTCCCGCACGATGGTAATCTTGATTGCAGTATTGGGCTTGCCGCGCATCAGTTTGATGGCGTCGTTCAGTGTCATGCCTTTGACAATCGTGTCGTCCAGCTTGACAATGAGATCGCCTGTTTTTACGCCAGCTCGGAAAGCCGGTGTGTCTTCAATGGGAGAAATGACTTTTACGACTCCGTCTTCCATCGTAACTTGAATGCCCAATCCACCAAATTCACCTTGTGTGCCGATTTGAAGCTCTTTGTAATCATCTTTGTCGAGATAAGATGAGTGAGGATCAAGACCAACCAGCATGCCGTTGATTGCTTCGGTAATTAGTTTTTTGTCTTCTACGGTTTCTACATAATCGCTTTTGATGCGACCAAATACTTGTGCAAATGTGCGTAATTCTTCGATAGGAAGCGGATGAAGAGCTTCGATGTTATCCTTTTTGGCAATAGCAGAGAAATTCAAACTGATCA
>JAGOKN010000028.1 GCA_017994575.1 Nitrosomonas sp. | reverse complement strand
TCGCTTCAATCGCTCTGACAATTCCAGTGCTCCAAAACTCATCTGCATCTTTTGCTCCAACTGTCTTTTAACTGCCTCTATTTTAGTTGGTTATTGCAATGGCAGGGGTGGTTGTGCAGGAGTCTTACACATCTAACCGGTCGTTGGTCACTAGCCGGTTACGGAACCGGCACAAAGTGGTTTCGTCCGATATCGCGTCCGACAAGGATAGTCCACAAAATTGTAGAAAATCAATGCGTACACACAGCGCTTGTTCCAACGCAGCATCCGATAAACTATGCCACTGACCCAGTAGGGTCGCTTTGAACATCAACAGCGCATCAAACGGTCTTGTCCTCCACCATGCGATAACTCGCGCTTGTATAAACCCCTAAGCTTCGGACGTAATTCTTCCCAGTCAATCAGAGTATCAATCTTCATCAGCACGCCATCTCTCTTCAATCGCTCTGACAATTCCAGTGTTCCGAAACTCATCTGTATCTTTTGCTCCAACTGTTTTTTAACAGCCTCTATTTTAGTTGGTTATTGCACTGGCAGGGGAGGTTGTGCAGGAGTCTTACAATTGTTGTTTGATACTTTTTTTAGGGGCGACTAATTATATCACCACCCCTTGAACTTGGTTCTTTGCTGCGCAAAGGTCTCAAATTGCTGAAAATTATCTCTAGTCGATTTTAGAGATGTATTGTTCTGAATAAGGAGGTGCCATGATGGATTCTCATTCTTAATTTCATGCAGAATGACTAGCGTGTTGTCACTTTTCCATCACTCAGTCGCATCGTTAGTGCAATGCGTTTACGCTTTTCATCCACTTCCAACACTTTGACTTTGACTACTTGACCGACTTTAACGATGGCATGCGGATCCTTGACAAACTTATCGGCCAGCGCTGAGATATGCACCAATCCATCCTGATGCACGCCGATGTCGACAAAAGCGCCGAAGGCGGCCACATTCGTGACTACACCTTCAAGAATCATATCCGGGTGTAAATCTTTGATGGTTTCGATGCCTTCCTTGAAAGTGGCGGTTTTGAAGGTGGAGCGGGGATCGCGGCCGGGTTTTTCCAGTTCGTGTAGGATGTCTTTGATGGTCAATAAGCCAACCTTGTCATTGGTATATTTTTCAGGAGGGATGGATTTTAGCAATGAATGATTGCCGATCAGTGTGTTGACAGTCAATTGGTGATCCTTCAGGATGCGTTCCACCACTGGATAGGATTCGGGATGCACGGCGGAAGCATCGAGCGGATTGGCTCCGTTGACAATGCGTAAAAATCCGGCAGCTTGTTCAAAGGTTTTTGCGCCCAGACTGGGAACGCGCAGTAAGTCAGTGCGTTGTGCGAATCGACCTTGGATATTCCGGTAGGCGATGATGTTGTGCGCAATTTTGCTATTGAGACCGGACACGTATTCCAGTAGAGCAGGGGAGGCGGTATTCACATCGACGCCAACGGCATTGACGCTGTCTTCCACCACGGAATCGAGTGAACGCGCCAATTTGCTTTGATCCACGTCATGCTGGTATTGACCGACACCAATGGATTTGGGGTCGATCTTGACTAGTTCGGCTAATGGGTCTTGCAATCGTCGTGCAATTGAGACCGCTCCGCGCAGCGAGACATCCATATCCGGTAATTCTTGCGAAGCCAGTTCAGAAGCCGAGTAAACCGAAGCACCCGCTTCGGATACCATGATCGACGTGAGTTTGAGTTGCGGATATTTTTTGATCAGATCTTTGGCCAGATGGTCGGTTTCGCGTGATGCGGTACCATTGCCGATGGCGATGAGCGTTGCCTGATGGTGCTCAGCCAGTTGTTTTAGAGTCTGAATTGCATGATCCCAATCATTTCTCGGCGGATGCGGATAAATAGTGGTCGTGGTCAATGCTTTTCCGGTTGCATCCACGACCGCCACTTTGACGCCGGTTCTTAGTCCCGGATCAAGGCCAATCGTGACGCGTGGACCGGCAGGTGGCGCCAGCAGTAGTGCCTTCAAGTTTTGCGCAAAAACCTGGATAGCATCGGTTTCGGCATGCTCTTGCAAGCTGTGCATAAATTCGGTTTCCAGATGTACAAAGATTTTTAAGCGCCAGGCTGAGCGAACCGTGTCGATCAACCAGGCATCCGCCGGGCGTTTCTGATCCTGAATGCCGAATTGTCGTGCGATGGCTGATTCGCAAGGATTGAGTGTGGTAATGCGGGTGTCTTTTTCAAGCTCACAGTCCAGGCACAATTTCAGCTTCAAAATAGCTTCGCGTTCGCCGCGTAGCAATGCCAGTGCCCGATGTGAGGGGATTTTGCCGATGGCTTCGGCATACTCGTGATAATCGGTGAATTTGGTGTCAGTTTCTTTCTTATCTTTGGCGACTTTAGCGACTAGGATGGCATGAGAGCGCAAGTATTCGCGCAACGATTGAAGCAATGGCGCTTGTTCGGCGAAGCGCTCCATCAAGATATGCTGTGCACCTTCCAAAGCTTTTTCAGTGTCGGCTACCCCCGGATTTTCACCTTCTTCTGTGACAAAGGGAGCTTTAAGGTATTTGGCCGCCTCGATTTCAGGTTGTAGTCTCGCGTTACTCAGCAGGGAATCCGCCAATGCTTGCAAACCAGCTTCATGCGCAATTTGCGCCTTGGTGCGGCGTTTTTTACGGTATGGCAGGTATAAATCTTCCAGATGAGCTTTGTCTTCCGTATGGTTGATGGCATCAAGCAATTCAGGGGTCATTTTATTTTGTTTCTCAATCGCAGCAATGATGGCAAGCCGCCTTTTTTTCAACTCACGTAAGATATGCAAACGTTCTTCCAGCAAGCGTAGCTGAATGTCATCCAATCCGCCGGTGGCTTCTTTACGGTAGCGGGCGATAAAAGGCACCGTGGCGCCGTCGTCGAGTAACTGAATGGTGGCTTGGATTTGCGAAAATTTAACGGTAAGTTCTGCGGCGAGGCGTTGTTCTATGGAAGGCAGCATGAGATTGTGTTTGAGTGATTGAATGCAGATAGGGGATGGTAAACCAAGTAGTTGGTGGATCGCAATCGATCGCACCAAGTAAAATGGATTCGGAGAATAATAGTAGGTTGGTGTGCCGATAGGAACCCCAACAATTTGCGCGATGGTATGATGTTGGAGTTTGCTAACTCACTTCAACACACTGCGCTCTACGACAACTCTGGCAGTGAGCCAAAACTGATCGATGAAGGAGTAAATTAATGAGTAATCAGACTGTAAATTCCGGCGAGAAACAAAAACGGCGCGCCCCAGATTTGGCTGTGGTTGAGATCGCCATGAAACGAGCTGCTCAAAGAGCTCGTGAACGAGCCAAACGTATTGAGGCGGGTGTTGTGGTTCTGAAAGATAACCACATTGTGGAAGAAAAATAGAATATGCGCATGTGTGATTGTATCGTCGGATTGGTTATCAGTATCAAAAAGGCCAAAAGCCTTAAATTCCTTTACCAGCAAAGCCTGATTGATTTGGAGAGATTCAAGGGCGTGCTAAGTCAGAAGACATTCAAGGGTGATCTGGATTGATCGCGAATGATGCGGAAGTTATGTACAGCGAAACATGCGAAAAGTATGAAAGGAGGCAAATATGAGTGCAATTCAGATAGAGATTAAGAGCTGCAACAACATAGATTTAGCAGTTATTTCTCTGGAAGAGCATAAATTAAATATCAAATTTGCACCTAATGGAACCGGCAAAAGCACGATTGCAAGGGCGATATTGCTCGGTCTCAAAGCGGGAGAATCACTGAGCGAGCTCATGCCGTTCAAACTCAGAAAAGAAAATCCGGAGAACAAGCAGCCGGAAGTCAAGGGAGCAGATATGCTCAAAAGCATCATATGCTTTAATGAAGAGTATGTCAGTCAGTTTGTTTTCAAGCCGAACGAACTCCTCAGCAACAGCTTCGATATTTTCATCAGAACCGATGCCTACAAACAGAAAGAGCAGGAAATAGAAGAACTGGTTCGAAATATCAAGCAGCTTTTTTCTGGAAATCAGGAATTAGAGTCCTTGATAATTACTCTTAAGGAAATGGGAAATGCTTTCAAATTGAGCGGGACAGGTTTGGATAAAAGATCTACCGGCATGAAAGGATTGTCTGTTGGCAACAAGATTCATCACGTACCTCCCGGATTGGAATCGTATACCCCGTTCATTCAGAGTCAAAACAGCGTGGGCTGGATCGACTGGCAAACCAAGGGATATGAGTTTGTAGAGCTGTCAGACAATTGCCCCTTCTGCACATCACATGCTGCCGATAAGAGGGATCAGATCAAAAAAGTTGGACAGGAATATGATAAAAACATTATCAAGAACCTAATTGCTATCATTGATGTGATCGAAAAGCTTGGCGATTTCTTTTCTGATGAAGCCAAAGACAAGCTGACAGCAATCACGGTTTTGAAGGAAGGAATTGAAAAAGAGCATGAGGCATTTCTTGCCACGGTGAAAACTCAGATCGACAACTTCATCGAAAAGCTGGAAAAGCTCAGAACGCTTTCCGCATTCCAGTTCAAAGACGGTGAAAAAGTCACCGATAAACTGCCTGCATACAAACTCGATTTGCAGTTTTTCTCCGAGCTTAAATCAATCAAAATGCAGGACGCCATAGCTCCGATAAATGCCTCCATCGACAAAGTGATTGAACAGGCCGGTCAGCTGCAAGGGAAGATCAATCAGCAGCGAAGCGATATAAAGAAAACTATTGAGCGGCATCAGAAAAACATTAATGAATTTCTTGTCAATGCTGGGTACCGCTATGAAGTTGAAATTGTCGGTGAAGGCGAGCAAGCTCAACTGAGATTGCGGCATGTTGATCACGAAGAGCACCTCAGCGGTGGCAATCAGCACCTTAGCTTTGGCGAAAGGAACGCGTTTGCTACTGTGCTTTTCATGTATGAGTGCCTGGCCAAAAAGCCCGATCTGATTATTTTAGACGATCCAATTTCCTCATTCGATAAGAATAAAAAATACGCGATCCTCGAAATGCTTTTCCGTCGCGAAACCGGCACATGCCTGAAAAACAAAACGGTTCTGATGCTTACTCATGATGTAGAGCCCATTATCGACACGGTCAAGTCTCTTTCTGACAAGTTCAAAAATCAAACATCGGCATCATTTCTAAGGTTGGCGGCTGGCCAAATTAGCGAATGCGATATATGCAAGGATGATATACAGACCTTTCCCCAAATCTGTAAGAATGCCCTCGCCTCTGAAAAAGACGATATCGTCAAACTAATCTACCTAAGGCGCCATTTTGAGATTGATGACAATAAGGGTGACGCCTATCAGGTGTTGTCAAACCTATTACACAAAGGGAACGGTAAAGAGCGCGGTACTGATAACCGCGAGCCGAAAGATGCAGAAGACAAATACCCGGAAATGGAGCTCGCCAAATTCAAAAGTGGTTGTACTGAAATATCAAGCCATCTGAATGATTTTTCATACTCACAACTTTTAAATCGAATCGGTGACCTGAATGCTCTGAGGGCACTATACAATGCATCCGTGAATGGGTATGAAAAACTTCAGATTTTCCGCCTGATAGGGCGTGACGTTGAAAATTCGGTGATTCAGAAGTTCATAAATGAAACCTACCACATCGAGAATGAATTCATTAATCAGCTTGACCCCGCTAAATTCGATACAATCCCAGAATATGTCGTAGCAGAATGTAACAAGTTAGTGAACGGGAAGGCGGATTGATTTACCCGTTCCATACTGCCGTGGTTCTCATTTCTCATGTTTTTCGCGTGTTTCGTGGCTGCTTGTACTGGAAGATTTCATGAAATACCAACCGCCTTACACCATCATCCTGGCAATCGTAAATCTGGTTGCTGCGATCAGCGAAACTATCGGCCGTTATGCCGAGCTGGCTGAGCAGCGCCTGACGCCGCGAAGCCCCACGCAACGTTATCGATTGACCTACAAGGGGCGGCAATGGCTACAACAAACCGGATGAAGAGGTTAAAACCGTGATCAACTCAAGTATGGCGTCATCCAGCAATCTCCAACCCTCCTCCGCACTTCCAGCACAACTGAAAATTGATTGGATTTTCCTCACCACAAGCGGGACAGTGAATGATACCTGTCGTATCCGGAGTTATTTCATAAGTTTGTACAATCTTTTTACCGCGTTGGTAATCTTCATCACGCATCACCCACACTTCCGGATACGCATGGGTGAATGGAATATCGCCGAGTCCGCCTTGTGCATGTTGATTAAATAATTGTGCCGGGATATAGGCGTGCTCAAGCAGATCAAGTACTATCTGCGCTTCCATCAAATTATTGGCAGAGTAAACTTTTTTCATGCGATGAAGTTTGCTGCAGAAAATAATATTCCATTAAAAAATAATTAGTCGATTAAACAAAATCATGTGGCTTAGAAACTTACTAGCTTATCGTATCACTGGCGGAAATATAACACTGAATAGCCTGGAAGAAGCACTTTCACAGCATGCACTGCAGAAATGTATGCAAATGGAGATGAAAAGTCGCGGATGGGTTGTGCCGAGAGATGAAAAAGAAAATTTTGTGCATGCGTATGGCCAGCAATTTTTGATTGCTCTGGGGATAGAAAAAAAACTATTACCCGCCTCGGTGGTTAATCAGCATGCCAAGACGCGGATTGCGGATATAGAGCAAATCCAGGGCTACAAACCGGGTAAAAAACAGATCAGGGATATCAAAGAAGCCGCGCTGATCGAACTCATGCCGCGTGCTTTTGTGCAACGCCACAAAACCTATGCCTGGATCGATACGATAAAAAATCGGTTGATCATTGATACGGCCAATGCCAACAAAGCGGATGAATTCGTTGAAGTATTGATTAAATCAATCCATGGTTTGACGCTGGAGCCATTGGAAACGCAAATTTCACCTTCGTCAGCGATGACGCGCTGGTTGTCCGGTGATGATTTGTCATCCATTTTTACTATTGATCGTGATTGTGAATTACAAGGCATGAATGATGAAAAGGCAACCATCCGCTATACGCGTCATGTTCTGGAAACTGAAGAAACGATCCGGCATATCCGCGCTGGAAAGCAAGTCATCAAACTTGCAATGACTTGGAACGGTAAAGTGTCATTCGTTTTACATGATAATCTTCAATTGCGGCGGATCACCCCTTTAGACATCCTAAAAGAGTCAGCCGAGTCGGATGAAGAATTATTTGATAGTGATTTCGCTATGATGACTGGTGAGTTAGGTCAGCTCATCACCGATGTTATCGATGCCCTGGGTGGCGAAGATCATGGACATTAGACAGACAGTTTAGTGTTTGCCCGTTTTGGATGGGGCCGTAATGCCTGACAATACGCCATTGGCGATTTTTACCACAAAATCAGCTGTCGTATGTGCAAGCGTTGCGCCTGTTGCTAACTGGGACTGACCCACTGCAGCGGTCTGTTGGGCAAAGATGGTCAGTGTTTCTTTCAACTGGGAGCCGACCATCGTTCCGTTATTTTTAGCATGGCGACTGAGGTCGTATAGTACATCGGCAACCAAGCCTTGTGCGGTTGTGGCGGTATGATGCAATGTATCTAGGAATAGGTTTTCCAAGCCTTCCAAGTCAGAACGCGTACGCTTCAATTCCTGATCGGAAAATTGCTTGGCTTGCCCGACGGCCTCTTCAATAGCGAGCTTGGATGCTTCGGCAAAGCTTGCCAATGCCGAGTCGAGCCCTGAGACGGCGTCAGTAATCTGCATTTTGGCAGCTTGAGTTTGATTGGCTATTTGTTGAGTTTGCAGTTCAGCGCCATCATGTACGCCTTGCATGACAGCCTTGATAATCCGTTGTAAGGATTCCAGATCAACGCGTTGTATATTCATGGCTTTCAGTGTCAATCGATGCACGGTTTCCTGAATATGAGAGCCATGTGCGACGGCATCACGAATTTCTGCTTTCAAAGTTTCAATATCATTGCTATCGTTTGATTCGTATGTATTTCCGTGGTGCATGATGTTGAACCCTCCAGAGTGAAAAGACGTGCCTATCGATCATTTTCCTCCGGTAACCCTAAGTTGGTCAAGGCCATTCATGTAGGGGCGTAATACTTCCGGGATGGAAACACTGCCATCTGCGTTTTGATAATTTTCCAGCACTGCGACTAAAGTGCGTCCGACGGCAAGCCCGGAACCGTTGAGGGTATGCAGCAAAGCCGGTTTTCCCTGTTCATTTCGGAAGCGCGCTTGCATGCGTCGCGCCTGGAATGCTTCACAATTGCTGCACGAGGAGATTTCCCGATAAGTATTTTGCGCTGGTAGCCAGACTTCTATGTCATAAGTTTTTGCCGCCGAAAAACCCATATCTCCGCTGCACAAAGCCATCACGCGATAAGGCAGGGCCAGTTTTTGTAAGATCTTTTCAGCATGACCAACCAGTTGCTCCAATGCTTCATACGATTGATCGGGCTGAACAATATGCACCAATTCCACTTTATCAAACTGGTGTTGGCGTATCAGACCGCGCGTATCCCGGCCATAGCTACCGGCCTCGGATCGAAAACAGGGGGTGTGCGATACATATTTCAGAGGTAATGATTGCAGCGGTATGATTTCATCTCGCACCATGTTGGTAATGGGCACTTCTGCAGTTGGAATGAGATGAAATGCGGGCAAATTGTCCGCGTCGGTATTTTCTGCTCCGCCTGCATTGACGGCAAACAAGTCTGCTTCAAATTTAGGCAATTGCCCCGTGCCACGCAAGCTTTCCCGATTGACCAAGTAAGGCACGTAAGTTTCCGTGTAGCCGTGTTCCTGCGTATGGGTATCCAGCATGAATTGAGCCAGTGCGCGATGCAAACGAGCCAATCCGCCTTTCATCAAACTGAAGCGTGCGCCACTGAGCTTAGCCGCTGTTTCAAAATCCAATAGATTTAACCCTTCGCCAATACTGACATGATCTTTGACGTCAAAATCAAATTGCCTTGGTTCTCCCCAACGGCGGATTTGCACATTATGTTCTTCGTTTTTCCCCTCCGGCACGCTGGCATGAGGCAAATTAGGCACTCCGAGCAATATTTTCTGCAAGCTGTTTTGAATCTGCTCCAATTGAGTCTCTGCTTGCTTAAGGGCATCGCCGAGATGCGCCACTTCAGCCATAATAGCGTTGACATCTTCACCTTTATTTTTTGCATATCCGATTTTTTTGGAGGCCGCATTGCGCTGCGCTTGCAATTCCTGCGTTTGAGTTTGGATGGATTTGCGCTCAGCCTCCAGTTGATTAAATGCCTCTGTGGGGAAAGCAAATCCTCGTTTAGCAAGCTGCTGAGTAACGTTGTCCAAGTCGGTGCGTAATTGTTGAATCTCTAACATGCAAAAACTCCAAGCTAGTGTAAATGAATAATCTATATTTTATGTTTGGCTTGCTTATCCAGATTGCGTAAATAAGCTAGTTTTTCCTGAATCTTTTGTTCTAATCCATAAGCTGTGGGGTGATAGAAACTGACTTCCGGCATGTTTTCCGGAAAATAATTTTCTCCCGCTGCATAGGCTTCCGGGCAGTCATGTGCGTAGCGATAGGCGTTTCCATAACCGATGTCTTTCATCAGTCGAGTGGGGGCATTGCGAAGATGTATCGGAACACGACGTGATTGATCCTTTGCAACAAAGGAGCGAGCCTGATTGTATGCCACGTAAGCTGCATTGCTTTTAGGAGCGCAAGCCAGATATAGAGCCGCTTGTGCCAATGCGAGCTCGCCCTCCGGGCTGCCCAGTCGCTCATAAGTCTCGCAGGCATCCAATGCCAGACGAAGGGCGCGTGGATCGGCCAAACCGATATCCTCAATCGCCATGCGAACCAAGCGACGTCCGATATAGAGTGCATCAGTCCCGCCATCCAGCATGCGGCATAACCAATAGAGCGCTGCATCGGGGGAGGAGCCGCGAATAGATTTGTGCAAGGCGGATATCTGGTCATAAAACGCATCACCGTTTTTGTCAAAATTGCGTGCATTGCGCGATAGCGCGTTGAGCACATATGCTTTGCTGATGGATGTAATGGTTTCGGTTTCAGCCGCATTACGGATTTGTTCCAACAGGTTGAGCAAACGCCTCGCATCACCATCGGCAAATTCGATCAATGTATGTTGCGCTTCCTCTGAAAATTGCAGATTACCCAGAGCCAGTTTCTGTGCACGTTCAAATAGTTGCATCAATTCTTGCTCGGATAATGCGGAGAGTACATACACCTGGGCACGCGACAGCAATGCATTGTTGACTTCAAAGGAAGGATTCTCGGTCGTAGCGCCGACAAAAGTAATCAATCCTTGCTCAACATACGGTAGGAAGGCATCTTGTTGGGACTTGTTGAAATGGTGCACTTCGTCGACAAACAGTATGGTATGTCGCCCTGTTTGTTGCAGCACAAGCTGAGCCTGTTCAATGGCATTGCGAATATCTTTTATACCCGAGAGCACCGCAGACAAGGCAATGAATTCGCTATTGAAATCAGTGGACATGATGCGTGCCAGGGTGGTTTTCCCGGTACCGGGTGGTCCCCACAGAATCATCGAATGAGGCTTGCCTGATTCAAAAGCCAGCCGTAAGGGTTTTCCAGGACCAAGCAAGTGGCTTTGGCCGATGATGTCGTTCAGATGCCTGGGGCGTAATTGTTCTGCAAGCGGTGCTTGAGCCTCAGGAGTTGAAAACAGATCAGTCACTGATGACATCCGCATTCGCGGGTGGTGTAAATTTGAATAACTCTACCGGTAATTTAGGGTTTTTTTCTAAATCCGAGAATGTCAGTAGCGTGGTTTGACCAAAACTATCGCGTAACGCCATGATTCTGAGCATACCTTCTGGGGAAAATCCCATCTGTATGAATTCGAAAGCACTTTCCTTGCTTTTAGGAATCGCCTCGAGCCATTCAATCTCATTTTGCAGGCCCAGCTCGTTGAGCACAAAATTATCTTCAATAGTGCTGCTGCCAGCGAGTAGCGCAGCCGGACTGCTGCCAATAGCGATATTGAATTGCCGGATGGTTACTTGATTCAGATCTTGGTCATAAAACCAGACTTGCGTGCCATCGCCTACGATCAGCTGTTCATAAGGTTTTTCATAAGTCCAGCGAAATTTCTCAGGGCGCTCAAATAGCATGGTGCCTTTTGATTCTTGTAAAGTACGTGCGTTCTTGTCATACAGCGTTTGTGAGAAGTTTGCACGGACAGTGCGGGTTTCCTTGATGAAATTTTTCAGACTTTCAGTCGCAGAGGCCTCAGTCAATGCAGGCATCAAGCTGGCGAGAAGTAGTAATAACAGTCTGGCGCAGCTAAAATGATTCATAATGTTCCTATTCTTGAAGTTATCGTGCTGAACAACCGGTTGCGGTTTGATAATTGATCACTCGCTACGTGCGGGTGCCAACACTTCCCGGTTGCCATTACTTTGCATTGAAGATACCAAGCCAGCACGTTCCATTTCTTCAATGAGGCGGGCAGCACGATTATAGCCGATGCGTAAATTCCTTTGCACTAAAGAGATCGAGGCGCGCCGGGTTTTAACTACGATGGCTACGGCTTCATCATACAGCGGATCGGCTTCCCCTTCGGGTGATCTTTTTATCTCAACTGAGCCATTTGAATCACCGTCTTCGTCATCGGTTCTCAGAATTTCTTCGATGTAACAAGGCTCACCATGTTCTTTCAGGTATTCGACCACATTATGAACTTCGTGATCAGCCACAAATGCGCCATGAATGCGTTGCGGGTAGCCACTGCCTGGTGGTAAGTACAGCATGTCTCCTTGGCCAAGCAATGCTTCAGCACCCATTTGATCCAGAATAGTGCGCGAATCAATCTTGCTGGATACTTGAAAGGCAATGCGGGTAGGTATATTCGCTTTGATCAGACCGGTAATGACATCAACTGAGGGACGCTGGGTAGCCAATACAAGATGGATGCCGGATGCACGCGCTTTTTGTGCAAGTCGAGCAATTAAATGTTCGACTTTTTTACCTGCAACCATCATCAAATCGGCTAATTCATCAATTAATACTACGATGAGCGGTAATTCTTCCAAATATTCCGGTGCTCCCTCCGGTGGACTGAATGGATTCACCAAGGGTTCTTCCTTTTTAATGCCTTCTTGTACCTTTAAATTGTAGCCGCTGAGATTACGGACGCCCAGCGATGACATTAGTTTGTAACGCCGCTCCATTTCAGCAACGCACCAGCGTAATGCGCTGGCCGCTTCGCGCATGTCGGTGACTACCGGTGTGAGTAAATGGGGAATGCCTTCATAAACCGACAATTCGAGCATTTTGGGGTCAATGAGAATAAGGCGAATCTGCTCTGGAGTGGCTTTATAAATGAAACTCAGAATAACCGCATTGATGGCGACCGATTTTCCTGATCCGGTTGTTCCTGCAATCAGTGCGTGAGGCATTTTTGCCAGATCCGATACGATTGGACGACCGCTGATATCTTTACCCAGAGCAATCGTTAAAGGCGAAACGGAATCGGCGTAGGCTTGTGAACTGAGGATCTCTTGTAAACGGACTATTTGTCGCTTGGGATTGGGAAGTTCAAGTCCCATGCTGGTTTTTCCCGGAATGGTTTCTACCACCCGGATACTGGCAACAGATAGTGCGCGCGCCAGATCTTTGACCAGATTAATGACCTGATTACCTTTGACGCCCACTGCCGGTTCGATTTCATAACGGGTGATCACAGGACCTGGAAAAGCGGCGACGACTTTGACGTCTACACCAAATTCTTTGAGTTTTCGCTCAATCAAGCGTGATGTGAATTCCAGTGTTTCTTTGGATAACACTTCAAAATCTTTATCCGGTTCATCCAACAGATGCAAAGGTGGCAGAGGTGAATCCGGTAAATCGGAAAATAAAGGCGTTTGTTTTTCTTTGAATACGCGTGGAGATTTGACAATCGTTGTAGTCGGCATCTCAATATGAAGATGAGGGCTTTCTTCCATACGTTTTTTTTCATTTTCGACGATTTCTTCGCGGACGTGAGATGCAATGATACCCGCGAACTTATCTTGTCTTATTTGCCACAGGTTTTTTAGAGATAGTAAGAATATTTCTACATTTTCACCAATGCTTTCAACGACACGCACCCATGATAAACCGGTGAATTGGCTAAAACCAATGGCGATCAGGATGAGTAATGTCAATGTTGCGCCGGTGAATCCCAATATTTTTGAAAAATAATAACTGATAGCATCTCCCAACATACCACCAGGTGTGAGTGGAAGCGATATGTTGAGAGTATAGAATCGAAGAGCTTCAAGTCCGCTACTAGCTGATAGCAGCAACAAAAAACCTGCGGCTGATATCAATAGAGAATGCCGATCAAAAACTCCTACTACATCAATTCGTCGATAACTCCAGTTCACGGCAGAAATAAAGAAAGCCACCCACCACCACGCAGATACTCCGAATAAATAGAGTAGTAAATCAGCCAACCAAGCACCCGCATGCCCGCCAGCATTTAGGATTTGATAAGAATCTCCGCTATGCGACCAACCTGCATCGCCTTGATCATAGCTGAAAAATATTAATATCAGATAAAGCGCAGCGCCTGCCAGAACGAGACAACCTGATTCACGAAGTAATCGGGCTACTCTGGGTGAAAAAGACTGGCCATTTGATTTTTTGGCCATTGGTTTGTTAATTAAACTCATGGGTGTCTCAGAAACTTATAAGATGGTTCGATCTGATACACTAAATTATATAAGAGAATTTGTAGTAATTTCTTTAAGGTCTGTATACGGTATCAATGTATTGAAGAAATACGAACAACGATAGCATGCCCGTGGTTGCTTGCGATTGAAGGCCTTGTTTTATTGAGGGAGCCCTGAGATTCAATTAATCAGATCTTGAGCGCGATAAAATCGCTGCAATATGCTGCTTATCTTTGGTAGTTACTTGCGGAAGCGTAGTCACCAGATTTTTTTCATTATGTTTTGAAATAATGAGTGCATCTTCTGCCCGTTTGCACAAATCCATTTTGCTATCAGCTTCTCCAAGCATAGCAATACCTATCCGCAGAATAATTTTATTCTCGGTATCATCACTGATTCTGGTAGATGTTTTTTTACGAATAGCTTCGCAAACTTCTTTGGCTTCGGCTAAGTCTGTTTCGGGAAATAAAATGGCAAATACATTAATATCAATGCGATAAAAGAGATCTGTTGCCCTGATATTGGCTTTAATCTCTTGGGAAATTCTTTTTATGGAATTATTCTTATTTCTATAATCGTAGTTATCGCTAAATAGTTTGAAGAGGTCAAGATCAATAATAGCGATAGATAAATTACGGTGATAACGTTTGCAACGAGGTATCTCTGTATCCAATTCAGTCTCAAAAGCATGCCTGTTCTTATACCCGGTGATCGGATCAATCGGTATCTGGTTCATTAGGGCCGACATATCGATGTTTGCCTTTTTGATTCGAGTTACCATAATCGTAGTACAGACAATTAATAACAGGATGAGCCCTCGATTGATCTGAACAATTTCAATCGGTACGATGCTGATAGGAAGCAGGTAAAATTTAATGACGGTAAACAGCAAACCCAGCGCAGTAACTAGGTAGGTAAACTGTATGCCATTAACCCATAAACTGGCAAAAATGACCAATGCATAAGGCACGCCCGCAGCAACACCTAATGGTAAATTCAGGTCAATAAAAAAGATAAAAAATGTTGCAGCTAGTATAATTAAGCTATTAGCTTGAACTGTACATTCTCTGAATAAGAGCTTCAGATTGGCGGTTACTGAGAGAATCTGACTACGCATTTATTTGATCAAGCCTGTAAAAAAGTTTGGTTTATATTTACATTCTAAAAATTCTAAAAACCTATCTTCATGTATCAATCAGTACACGGACAAATTATAACAATGCGTTTATTATTATACATTTTTCTTGAATCCAAGGTTTGAAAATTATATACATTTAGAGGTATTTATCAATGAGACTTTCAGTATTTCATGCATATAATTATTTTTTAAGTTCTAGATTAATCACTCTGGTTCCAGCCAATCGATCGTGGAGAAACTGGTGATCGCGATCAAATAGCGCCCAGAAAATGCCAATTCCTAATAAGAAAACACTGGGCAAAGCAAGCAAATATCTTGTGATGGCTTGGCGGTTCGTTAATCCGCCGCCGTCTGCAGCTACAATGCGTATTTTCCAAGTCTGCATAGCCAGCGTTTGTCCTCCGTGTGTCCAAAACCAAATAAAATAGTATCCCATAATTACCAGCAAATAGAACTGGAATAGCGGCTTAAAGTATGCCGCATTGATGTCGCTGAAAATCAGATGAAAAATAAAACTGGCTATAAACAACACGGCCAATAAAAGCAGAAATTCATAAATCAGGCAGATTATTCGTCTGCCAAATCCAGGTGTTGGGTATGTCATATTTGATTTATATCAATTTAATTGATGAGACTACCTGTAACATTCGGTGAATGTTATTTTATGAGTAGTTCAAGGTAGAGGGTATCGTATGATGCGACGGAATTCAATATAACCCTAAGCAGGTGATTGATAATTATTATCGTTTGCGTTATTATAATTTGAAGTCTGCCTCAAATATTATTAACAGTATTTAAGTACAGATCAAGTAACACTCATAGAAAAGCAAAATCATTGGTATGTTTAGCCTATTTTAAATCGAGTAAATAAGAAGTTTGTCTGGGTTTGTTATCTGTAATGCAATCATTATCTGGGAAAAATATTGAATACCTAGGGTCGCAGCAACGCTTCATTTCATTGTTGCCCGGAATGTTGTTTGTACTGATAGTGCATGCGGGATTGTTTTATTTTTTGTGGAATCAACGTCTGACCCCACAGCCTGAGCAAATGGTTACATTATTTGCTGATCTTATTGCATTACCCGCTCCAGACACTTTACCTAAAGCTGCTCCTGAACCTCCACCTGCTAAGCCTCAGCCTGTAAAGAAACCAGCAGTTGTCAAGCCAAAACAAGAGCGTCTTGTCGCGAAATCACCTGTAACACCCAAGCATGATGAGTATGTCGAATCGCCATCGGCACCTCCTATAGAACAAACTAAAGCATCTGACCCAGTGGTTGCGCCGCCTGCACAAATGCAAACGGGACCCGTTACGTTATCTTCAGAATTGTCTGTTTCATGCCCAAAATTGACGGCGCCCACCTATCCTGCGATTTCTCGTCGCATGGGCGAAGAAGGTAAATTAGTGCTGCGCGTGGAGTTGGATGAAAACGGGCGCATCGATAATGTCAAGATTATCAATAGCAGTGGTTATGAGCGGCTTGATGAAGCTGCGTTGGCTACGGTAAAAAGTTGGCAATGTAATCCATCGCTACGCAATGGCCAGCCGGTTCGGGCAGTTGCCTTACAACCTTTTAATTTTGTATTGCAAGGAAATTAATTAATGGAAACAGGACTTGGTTTTTCTCACTTTCTCGCGCAAATTGATGAAGTGGGTATCAGTGTGCTAGTGCTACTGTTATCACTCTCAATAGCGAGCTGGTACCTGATCATCACAAAGAGTATTGCTAACTATATTGCTAAGCGCCGCGCCGAGGCGTTTATTAAACATTTTTGGAGCTTTGACTCGCTACAAGCGGTTAGTGTCGAGTTTAAGAATACTGCTCCAAATAATGCGTTTGCAGCGCTCGCTAAGCTGGGAATTGATGCTGCAGCTGATTCTAAAATTCATAGTTCTTATAAATTAGCTGCAGCAGGTGGTACGAGTGAGTTTCTAACGCGTGCTTTGCGTAATGGTATCGATCAGGAAGCGACCCGTGTTGAGAATGGGTTGACGCTGATTGCATCAGCAGGTTCGGCGGCACCTTATATTGGTTTGTTTGGGACAGTATGGGGTATCTATCATGCCTTGATCCAGATTGGGCTTTCGGGTCAGGGAACATTAGATAAAGTGGCTGGTCCTGTAGGAGAGGCGTTGATCATGACTGCGCTGGGATTGGCAGTTGCTATCCCAGCGGTACTTGCTTATAACGCCTTTGTACGTCGTAATCGCATTTGGTTAGCGCGTCTGGAAGCTTTTGCGCATGATCTTTTTGTTCTGATTGCGGTTGGGGATAATGATGAATCAAATTCTTCGGTGCGATCTTTTTCCTCGCCGACTGCTGAAACAACGATTGATGCAGCCTATGAAAGGGGGCGACAATAATGGCATTCGGTAGTATGCAAGATAGCGGTCGTCAAGCGCCAATGGCAGAAATTAATGTAGTGCCATTGGTGGATGTCATGTTGGTATTGTTAATAATTTTTATTATTACAGCGCCGCTGCTGACACATTCCGTCAAAATTGATTTGCCAAAGGCAGAAAGTGTTCCCAATATTACCCAACCTGAACACGTTGAATTGGCTATTCGGGCAGATGGAAGTCTTTTTTGGAATGGTGAGCCTGCGGCATTAGAGCAATTGGCTTCTCGTTTTGGCGCGACAGTAGCTCAGGCGCCAAAAACAGAATTGCATATCCGCGCGGACAAACTGGCGCATTATGAGCATGTCGCACGGGTTATGAGCATTGCTGCCAAGGCAGGTATGGCGCGAATCGGATTTATTACAGATCCTTCGGGAAAATAAGTGTCGTTAAGGTTTTTATATGCTGCTTTATGAAAGCTATTCAAGCATTTTAGTTTGAATAGCTTTTATTTATGTGCATCGTGCCTTGGAAAATGATGCAGCAACGATATTGCTTTTTCTCATTGGAAGCTGCCTATCTGTTCATTTTTTCAATGCAGGAAATAATTGGTTTTTATACCTCTCGTTTCCTATCTAAGTATTTTTTCTATTTCTACTGAGCTATTTTTCCGGTTTTTCACAGTCTGTGTGAATTGAAGCTGGAAGTATTGAATGGATGAGATTTGCTTGGTGATTGAGTTGATATGGAGCGAGAACGGAATTTGGAAGAGGGATTTATTTTGTTGCAATTTATTAAGAGATTGGTATAATTAAGAATCATTCTCATTACTATTATATTCTTTGATGGTTGATTTTATTAAAGAAGATTGATTTTAATTATAGATCTTAGGACGCAGAATATGTATATATGTGTTTGCAAGGGAGTAACCGAAAGGGCGATTCGCGAAGCAGTGCATCAGGGAGCTGATCGTATGAGAGATTTGAAAGCTTGTTTAGGAGTTACAGAGCAATGTGGTATTTGTGCGTGTCATACTAAACAGGTTCTAGACCAGACGCTGGTACAAAAATCTCAAGTGCAAAAATTTATTTCTCAGGCAACTTGTTAATGTGAAGTGATGGCCTGTCAAAAGGAATCAGTCAGAATCCCCATGACTTTTTACTACTTGGCATCATGACCTAAATTTAAGTATGCGATCTCTACTGTTATAGTGCTGAGAAGTATTAGCGCTGGTTATTTATGAAAAGTCTATCAAAAAGAACCCGATGTGGGATCAATTGAATAATTGTGTATTGTCGACTTCAGTTAAACGGTCTTTTTTAATCCCGCATCATTAAAGGTAGTTTTTTGTTCAATATCCATTCGGAAATTAATTTTTTGTATCTCGTCTTGGGAAAAATGGAAAGGAATATTTTTGTTTTAACACTTTATGATTATCTGTGACTCTATTGGCTTTCCCAGAAATATTTGCTTCTTTACAATATTAATTAGTTTTAGCATCCTGATATTTCTCCTGCCTGAACCAAGTAGGGCTGAATCTCCAAATAACACCGCACCAATCGTGCGAAACTACAATATTCCAGCGACTTCATTACAAGATGCACTGAAGCAGTTCTCGCAGCAAGCAGGCATAAAACTTGCCTTCGATTCTGCGCTGTTGCAGGGAAGGGCAACCCTAGGATTATCCGGTCAATTCGAAGTTAAGCAAGCACTTGATCAATTGCTGGTGGGTTCGAGTTTGCAAATCATTCAAACAGATGAAGGATATGCGATTACAGAATTGTCTGCAGCTACCGGAGAGGATGTGAAAGTGACAACATTGCCTTCCATCCAGATTACTGCAAGTAATACTAATCGATATACGGTGGAAAGTATTAGCTCGGCAACAAAAACCAATACACTGTTGCGTGATGTGCCTCAATCCATATCAGTTGTAACCAGTGAATTAATTAAAGACCAATCAATTCGAAGTCTGGGAGATGCCGTTCGTTATGTGCCTGGTGTTGGTGTTTCGCAGGGTGAGGGTAATCGTGATGCACTAGTGTTTCGTGGCAATCGTTCAACAGGAGATTTCTTCGTAGACGGCATCCGAGATGATGCCGAATTTTTCCGTGATCTTTATAACATTGATCGCATTGAAGTACTGAAGGGGGCCAATGGTATGATTTTTGGTCGTGGCGGTTCTGGTGGCGTGATCAATCGTGTGTCGAAGCAAGCCAATTGGAGTCCTATTCAGGAATTTTCCTTCCAGGGCGGTTCATTCAATCAAAAAAGAATGACGGCCGATGTCGGTTATGCAATTAATGACGTGGCTGCAGTACGTTTGAATGCCTTGTACGAGAATGCCGGCAGTTTCCGCGATGGCGTTAGCATGGAGCGACTGGGTATATCTCCGACTGTCACAATCAAACCAACGCACCGCACCAAGATAGTTGCCGGCATGGAACGGTTTCATGATGAGCGTACTGCCGATCGAGGCATTCCTTCATTCAATGGTCGACCTGTCAATGTTCATGAATCCCAATTCTTTGGAGATCCTCGCCGAAGTAACGCAAATATCGATGTGCTATCGTTTAATTCATTGATCGAACATAAATTCGAATCAGGAGTTACGTTGCAAAACCGGACCAACTATGCCACTTACGATAAGTTCTATCAAAATATATTTGCAAATAGCCAGGTTTTTTCCGGACTGGTTTCATTGGGGGCGTATAGCAACGTAACTACGCGAGAGAATGTATTCAACCAAACGAATTTACTCTACTCTCTGAACACAGGACCAATTGCACATACGCTGATGGCAGGTATCGAAGTGGGGCGTCAGGAGACACATAACCAGCGGCAATCAGGTTTCTTTAATAATAATTTTGCTAGTGGCAGCCTGCGTGTTCCAGTCAGTAATCCGATCACTAATGTACCGATTACTTATTTGACTGGCGATCAAGATGCTCATAATAAAAGCGTTGTTAATGTCACATCACTCTACATTCAAGATCAGATAGAGCTGTTGCCGCAGCTGCAATTAATTGCTGGCGTTCGCTATGATTTATTCGAAGTGGATTTTCAACAGAAAAATGCAGACAGAACTCGCTTAAAAACGAGTGATGATTTGATTTCTCCCCGCTTTGGATTGATTTATAAACCATTTGAGCCAGTATCATTTTATGTGAGTTATAGTCAGGCATATGTTCCACGTGCAGGCGATCAACTGACATCCATAAATATTACTACTGCTGTGCTCAAACCTGAGAAATTTACGACACTCGAGACGGGAGTTAAATGGGATATTCGCCCTGATCTAGCCTTGACAGGTGCCGTGTTTCAACTGGATCGCACTAATGTCATTACGGTCGATCCTAATGACTCGTCGCGTTCTTTTTTAACTAAAGGTCAACGCACTGAAGGAATAGAGATTAGTCTCAATGGTCAACTGACTTCAAACTGGAGCGTGATGGGAGGATATGCTTATCAGGTGGGTGAAATTACTAGTACTCAATCACCTGCTGCACTTAAAGGCGCGTCGGTTGCAGAGCTGCCGCGTCATACTTTCTCAGTTTGGAATCGATATGATTTTACCCCTCGCCTAGGCGCAGCATTGGGTGTGATTTATCGGGGAGATATGTTTGCTGCGACGGATAATACAGTCAAAATACCCGATTTCACGCGAGTTGATGCGGCATTATTTGCCAAGTTGACGAAAAATGTTCGCGCGCAATTGAATATTGAAAATTTGTTTGACACCAATTACTTCGCATCGGTGCATAACAATAACAACATCACACCCGGATCTCCAATTGCAGTCAGAGCTAATCTGATAGCTAATTTCTAGTAAACATATAAGTAATTAAAATCAGCAACTGAAGTGTATGACTGATAGAGATCTCTGATATTAAGTAGTTTGATTCAAGGTGCCAATTTTTAATTGTAAATAATAATGATTATCATTATAATTATTATTATCTTTGGATAATTTTAGAAAGGAGTTTTTTGTGATGTTCTTATTAAAGTGGCTTGTAAACTCATTGAGTAAGGCGCTGACGATGGGTTTGTTTTTTATTGCGTTTTCGATGGGTAATGCGAGCGTGTTTGCAGCTTCCGATATCCAAACAATTCAAACTGCTGTGACTGCTTTCCAAACCATTGGAACATTGCGCAAAGAAACACCAATTAATGGTGATGCAATCGCCAATGCTTATGCGGGCGCTCTTCAAAGCCTTGTGGTAGAGATTGATGAAGGGAATTCCTTGCAACTGGATAGTGATATTCTGGCTGCGATTGAAGAGATCAAGAGTGGGAACGAACCAAGCCTGGCAGCCCAGGTGGTAGATAAGACTTTGCAACGTGTTTTTTATCAAAGTTTTTTTAATCGTATAACAGCAATACGAGATCAATTTGAATCGGCGACATCCGCTACGTTAATCCAATTGCTGGATGAGACTGAAGCGGCCTTTCAGGCCATCTCTGGAACGACTGCTAGGTCTAATGAAGTGCTGAGTTCGGATAGAAAATTCATAGAAGAAGGCAGCAATCCAGGATTGGATGTTCAAATCAATGAATCATTTGCACGCATTAGAACAGCACTGAATAAGAGCAATCCTACTGAAGATTTTGCAACGATTGCTGTTGAGCGTTATGTCACCAGAATGGCATTAGCGCGTGCTTATTACATCGGAGTTTTACGTGAAGTTAGGGGTGTGATTGGAAATAGGAGTTCGGATCTGATCACTGCACGGATTCAATTAAAAGAAGGTGAAGTTTTTTATCGTATCATCGAATCATTGGTTGCGCGCGATAATCCAACAGGCAATGCGCTGATTAAAGCTCAATTGGCAGGAAACGTTTCCGATGTGGTGGCCGACGAGATAGTCAGTGAATTAAGTAAGGGATTGATTGGCAGGGTTAAAGGTGAGATGAATGGGCAAGCGGAAAATATTGGTGTTAATCGTGTGCAAGCGATGGCAGAGGCTTCAGGAGCAGTAGCTTTTGCCAAAATTCTTCTGCCTGATCTGGAGTTGCGTTTAGATGCAGATACTCGTTCAAATTTGGAAACCGCGCTCAGCAATCTACAAAGCGCAAGTAGTGAAAATAGCGTGCCTAAATCTGAAGAAGCACGCAATGTCATTTCAGCGATTCTGGATAGCTACGAAGTTGAGCTGAACTTAGTTAAATATAGCGCTACCACTAGCACAGCGCTGATTGATAACGCTGTTTCAAGTTTTAAGACGATAGGGGAATTGCGTGGACAAGCGACGGTCGATGGGCAAGCTATTGCTGCTGCCTATGCTGGAGATTTGCAACAACTGACGCAGATTGCTGATCAAGTCTACGGTCTATCAATAAACGCGGATGTTACGGCGGCCATTGAATCTATCAAAAGTGGCAACGAAGTTGCATTTGCAGCGCAGATTATCGATAAATCATTGCAACGCGTTTTTGCGCTCGTAGTCTATAACCGAATAACGCTAGTCAATGATGGTTTTGATAGCCTTTCGACCAGTGAATTGGAACTGGAGTGGGATAGAGCCAATGCTGCTTACTCGGCCATTACTGGTACTGCAGGCAGGGAAAATAAAGTCCTAACAGAAGATAGACAAACTCTGCAATCGGGGACTAATCCGGATCTGGATGATCAAATTACACTGGCATTTGTACAAGGAAGACAGGCATTAAGCAAAGCAAATACCGATGATCGTTTGAATCTTGCAATCGCACGGGAAAATATCATTATTCCTTTGGTGAGAAGCTATCTGATCGGGGTACTGCGCGAAGTGGAAGGAATCATTGATGATCGCGATGCCGATGTTACTGAAGCAAGAGAAAAACAGATTGAAGGTGAGTTTTTCTATCGTATCGTCGAAGGACTCATTGCTCAGGATAATCCTGCGGGAAGCAATCGTATCAAAACGCAATTAACCGGTGACATGGCGAATGTAGTCGCTAATGAAATCGTGAGTGAGGTCAGTAAAGGAATTATTGGTCAGATCAACCGTAATGTTAGTGTGATCGGGGCGACATTTGGTGCCGATAAAAACCAGGCTCTGCTGGCTTCAGAAAGAGTGTCCCTGTATATCAACATCTTCTTGCCCGATTTGGAATTACGTTTGGGTTCCCTTGAACGAGTAAAAATGCAAAATGCATTGCAGGATTTGAGGGAAGCGGGCGAAACGGATGACGTTTCCAAAGCATTGACCGCAGGATCGACTATCATTGAAATCATATCGGCTTATGAGCGTGAGTTGATATAGCGCTAGAAAATTGTGCCCGCCCAGACTCTGCGGTGGGCACAAACTGGAATCTTTTCTCTAACGAAGATTCTGTTTGAAATAAGTTGTAATCAGTCAATTTAGCTTGATCTGGTCAAGGCCATGATCTTTAAGCGCAAATTGATGCCTGCAAAAAAACGTTACGGCTATTATCCTAAGATCGTCATTGCGGACACGTTATGAGATTTTTGCACGGCCATCCCCTCAATTATAGAATCTGGTGTTACAATAATGTTTTAAAACAGCGGTATTGAAGTGATTGGATATGAGTTTCTCGGAATACGATGTAATCCGTCGCACCCGTAAAGGGAATTTCCTGAAGCAAATTGATCAATTGATCGACTGGAACCCGATAGAGGAAGCGATCGCAGTATATTACGCTCCGGTATCGGATGCTGCAGGTCGTCCGGCTTATTCGGGATTGCTGCTATTCAAGATACTGTTGGTAGGCATCTGGAATGGTGGTTTAAGCGATGAGTCGGCGGAAGATATGGCGAACTCGAATCTTCACGTGATGCGATTTCTGGGATTATCATTGGAAGACGATGTGCCGGATCATTCCGTACTGTCGCGCTTCAGAACCCGACTGACGGCAGCCCATGCGTGGGATAAACTGTTAGCGCGGGTGAATGAGCAAATACAAATGCACGATATCATGGTCAGGAAAGACTGGCATGTTGATACGAGCATTACACAAAATCAGCGCAAACCTAAAATCAAGCACTCCATAGTGGAGTTGGAGCGACCATCGGGTCGCGACATGGTGGCCACTGCCTTGCTGCGGCAGATCATCAATCTGGTCCCGTACTTCATCTTCGCGAAGGATGCGGAAGGTACCTTCGTGCTGGCGAACGAATGCGTCGCCCGGGCCTACGGCACCACGGTGACGCAACTCGAAGGCAAGAAGGACGTAGACTTCGCGAAATCGGCCGAAGAAGTCGAGAACTTCCGCCGCGACGACGCCGAGGTGATGCGCACCGGCATGCCGAAAACCATCGAAGAGAAGATGACGGATGCTGAGAACAACGTCCACTTGCTGGCCATCACGAAGATCCCGTTCGCATTCCCCGACCCGTCGTCGCCCTGCGTCCTGAGTCTGTGTATCGACATCACCGAGCGGCGCCGGGCGGAGCAGCGCATCGAATTTCTGGCGCACCACGATCCGCTGACGGGTCTGGCGAACCGCATCAAACTGGGTACGACGCTCGACTGCCTGATCGGTGCCGGCAGGCCCTTTGCGCTGCTGCTCATCGACCTCGACCACTTCAAGACGATCAACGACTCGCTGGGCCACGCCATCGGCGATGCGTACCTGATCGGCATCGCCAGGCGTATCGAGAGCGCCGTGGGCAAGGAGGATACCGTCTGCCGCACCGGCGGCGACGAGTTCGTCGTCGTGCTTCCAGACGCAGACGCGGTCAGGGCGCAGACGTTCACTGACCAACTACTGGACTCGATCAGAGAGCCGGTGGAAAGCGTCGACCTGACGCTCACCGGTTCGTGCAGCATCGGCATCGCGCTGTACCCCGAGCATGGCGTCAGTGCCGACATGCTGATGCGGTATGCGGACTGCGCGCTCTACGTTGTCAGGGATGCGGGACGCAACACTTCGACGTTCTTCACCGATCAAATCGAGAGAGTCGCCAAGCGCAAGCTTGAGCTCTACCACGGACTCAAGTCCGACGAGATGCAACAGGTCGACCAGCCGATCGTGTCCGTCGCTTCCGACCGGATGGTCGACATCGAGGCGCTGATAACCAGGCACTCTATAGTGGAGTTGGAGCGACCACCGGGCCCCGACATGGTGGACGCTGCCTTGCTGCGGCAGGTCATCGATCTGATCCCGTACTTCATCTTCGCGAAGGACGCGGAAGGCACCTACGTGCTGGCGAACGAATGCGTTGCCCGAGCCTACGGCACCACGGTGGCGCAACTCGAAGGCAAGAAGGACGCGGACTTCGAGAAATCGGCCGTAGAAACCGCGAACTTCCGGCGCGACGACTCCGAGGTGATGCGCACCGGCATGCCGAAAACCATCGAAGAGAAGATGACGGATGCTGAGAACAACGTCCACTTGCTGGCCACCACGAAGATCCCGTTCGCGTTCCCCGACCCGTCGTCGCCCTGCATCCTGGGCCTGTGCATCGACATCACCGAGCAGCGCCGGGCGGAGCAGCACATCGAATTTCTGGCGTACCACGATCCGCTGACGGGTCTGGCGAACCGCATCCAACTGGGCACGACGCTCGACTGCCTGATCGGTGCCGGCAGGCCCTTTGCGCTGCTGTTCATCGACCTCGACCACTTCAAGACGATCAACGACTCGCTGGGCCACGCCATCGGCGATGCGTACCTGATCGGCATCGCCAGGCGTCTCGAGAGCGCCGTGGGCAAGGAGGACACCGTCTACCGCACCGGCGGCGATGAGTTCGTTGTCGTACTTCCCGACGTGGACGCGGCCAGGGCGCAGACGTTCACTGACCAACTGCTGGGCTCGATCAACGAGCCGGTGGAAAGCGCCGACCTGACGCTCACCGGTTCGTGCAGCGTCGGCATCGCGCTATACCCCGAGCACGGCGACAGTGCCGACCTGCTGATGCGGCATGCGGACTGCGCGCTCTACGTCGCCAAGGATGTGGGGCGCAACACCTCGATGTTCTTTACCGATCAGATCGAGAGCGTTGCCAAGCGCAAGCTTGAGCTCTATCACGGACTCAAGTCCGCGATCCAGCTCGACGAAATATGGCAGGTCTACCAGCCGATCGTGTCCGCAGCCTCCGGCCGGATAATCGGTGTCGAGGCGCTGATGCGTTGGACGTCCGGCAAGCTCGGCCCGGTGTCTCCGGCCGAATTCATCCCGCTGGCCGAAAGCACGGGCTTGATCGAAAGCCTGGGCAACTGGACCATGATCGAGGCCTGTCGGGCCCAGGTCCAGTTGGCGCAGCAAGGCCTGGACCTGTACATGGCGGTGAACATCTCGGCGCGCCAGCTGCTGTCGCAGGACTTCGAAGCCACGCTCAGGCGCACGTGCAACGCCGAAGGCGGCGACCTGACGCGCCTCGTGATCGAGGTGACCGAGGGGATCTTCCTGACCGACTTGGATCACGTCATCGACATCCTGCGTTCGTTGTCGCGCAGCGGCGTGTCGGTCTCGGTCGACGACTTCGGCACCGGCTACTCGAGTCTGTCGTACCTGCGCAAGCTGCCCATCGCCACACTGAAGATCGATCGCGCGTTCGTCACCAACTGCACCTCGATCTTCGAGGATGCATCGATCGTGCGGACCATCCTTGCAATGGCCCAGTCGTTGCGCCTTTCCGTCGTCGCCGAGGGGGTGGAGAACGAAGACCAAGCCGCGTTCCTGCGCGCCGAGGGCTGCCAGAGCCTGCAGGGGTACCTCTACGCGCGACCGATGGCGCTGGACGATCTCCAGCGTTCACCGCTCCTGGTGGGTGACGGTGCGCGCGGCGGTGACCTGGTCAAGTAAAACCGGACAACCCAGTTAAGCGACTTTTTTCAATTTTTCTGCTTCAATCAAAGTTACCCCATTTTCTTTAAAAAACTTAACTGATTGCTCCCTAAATTCTTGACTATATTGGGTGTGGGGTAATTTCATCTTCTTCCTCCAGTTAAGCTATTTTCTCTTAACCGGACAGTCCGGTTTCATTAAACCAAGCCAATCCAGGAAGTCAGACTAGATCAAGTGCGGCAATTTGTCACATTCTAATTTATGTGTTTTATCAGGATAATACTGCGCTAGTTAAGAAAATTTTGCATAGATCAAATTCAATTGTTGCTGCGTAAGTAAGATTTTTCCTTGGTGTCTACATGACTACTGATTCAGAAGCTTCTTGACCTCATCACAGTCATTATTTTATTTTTTAAACAAAGGGAAGAAAAAATGAATAGTAAAAATAGCAAGGCATTCGTATCGGTGCTTGCTTCACTGACTATGTTGGCTACACCAGTACTGGCAGTAGATAGCGTGAGTATTATCATCGAGAGTGAGCGTGCAATCTCACAGAAACCAAAAACTATCAGTGCGATTAATGCCCATGGTGTAGATAAAACCTATAGTACGGCAGGCTTTATTGATTTCGAGAATGCGTTTTTTAAAAAATTTGGAACGAATGACCGGACTTGCGCGACTTGCCATGTTCCTACAGAAGGGTGGGTAATTACCCCTAAAGGTGTAAAGGCGCGTTTCGAGAAAACGGCAGGCTTAGATCCAGTTTTTCGCTTAGTTGATGGCGCTAATACTCCTTTGGCTGACGTATCCACTGTTGAAAAGCGCCGCCAGGCCTACAGCATGTTACTAAACAAAGCAAATATCCGTGTCGGTATTGGTATTCCTGCCAATGCCGAATTTGAACTGGATGCAGTAGATGATCCGTATGGTTTTGCAAGCGCGACAGAATTGTCATTGTTTCGTCGTCCTATGCCGACAACTAATCTGAAATTTATTAGTGCGGTTATGTGGGAAGGGCGTGAGACAACGCTTGATCCAAGCTCCAGCGATTGTATCTATGGCACGACAACCTGTTTCTCGCCGATACCGTTGGATTTGTCTACACAAGCAAACCACGCCACATTGGGGCATGCAGAGGCATTAGCGGCACTGAACGAAGCAGAGCGTGATGAAATTGTCGCGTTCGAGATGGGATTATTTACTGCGCAGGTGCGAGACAAAGTCGCCGGTAGTTTAAGCGAGGATGGTGCTCAAGGTGGACCTAAGAGGCTGATTAATCAGACTTATTATTTTGGCATTAATGATACTCTTGTGGGAGATTATCATACCCGCGAGCTTTTTAATCCCAATGTCATGTCGCTCTATAATACGTGGCATCGTTATTCTGCTAGATCACGAATTGATCAGGAACGTGCTCGTGCCGCCATTGCGCGCGGCCAGGATTTGTTTAATAACAAGCCGATTCAAATTGCTGGAGTCAAAGGAATCAATGATGACCTTGGTATAAGCGTATTGCCTGGTACATGCACCACTTGTCACAACACGCCAAATTCTGGCAATCATTCAACGCCAATGCCACTGGATATCGGTATCTCAGATGCATCGCGTCGTACCCCTGATATGCCTTTGTACACATTGAGGAACAAAACGACCGGCGAGACCATTCAAACTACCGACCCGGGGCGTGCTTTGATTACCGGCCAATGGAAAGACATAGGACGTTTCAAAGGGCCGGTTCTACGTGCGGTTGCATCAAGACCTCCTTATTTTCACGATGGTTCTGCGAAAGATTTGCCAGCCGTCGTTGAGTTTTATGACACTCGCTTTGCAATTGGACTGACTGAGAGGGAAAAGTCTGATTTGGTGGCTTTTCTGGCTTCACTATAGAGTAGAGGTAAGAGAAAGGGTTGGGTAGCTAATAAAAATGCCCTACTGCTTAATTAAGCAGTAGGGCATTTTTGAGAAGAGAAAGACCTACCCGTGATGCAAAACGCTGAGATGATTAAGTCGATAAGCTGGCTTAGAGACTGAACACAATCATGTCTGCAGTAAGAGCATTAATGTTGAAGTTAAGAAACTCAATGGTTGCAGCACCGCCAACAAATTCAACGATATAACCGTTATTGCCGGCAGGTTCGATTACTCTTGATATGTAAGGTAATAGCTCTTCAATATGATCGATGCCAATGGATGCTGTATCAAAAAACAGACGATCCTCGCCCGGTGTGAAATCAGCGATCTCAAAGCTGCCTAGCCCATAAAAACCAAAGGTGTCGCTGCCGGCGCCGCCATTCAGCCTATCGTAATCTGCTAGCTCAGGCGCTGGGATGTTGGCCGGTTTGCTGCCGCCGGCTCTTAAGATATCATCGCCATTGCCGCCAAACAGTTTTTCGGTGCCTTCCTGTCCGTCCAGATCATCATTGCCGTCCCCACCTATCAAAATGCCATTGCCGGCACCGCCTCTTAAGACATCATTGCCGGCGCCACCGTCTATTTCATCATGGCCAGAACCGCCAATCAGATCGAGATTATCCAAATCATCGCCAATGATCAGTAAGTCATCTTCACCGAATCCAGCGGACCCCAAACCATCAAAAGGAATTCCATCGATAAACTTAACCGCTCCCGAGCCCAAGTTAGGGCGCCTATCCCGTATTACTGCCATAATATTGTCTCCAGAAATGTTGCCTAAAAGCAATTCATGCATTGAATATACGTACTGTCTCATCAAGTAATAATGAGAATGATTCCTATTATATTAAATAATGGTTAAAATGCAATCTTTATTATCTGCCATGTCCGAGAATTGATTGGAGCCGCTTTGGTGATTGTGAATAAAAATGAAATGACTGGTTATCGGCTATGACTCAGCCGCTTGAAGACTTGTTATTGCAAGCAAAACAGTTAATTGCCAGCGGGAAGCTGAATGATGCGGCAGAGATATTGGATCCATTAAAGAATGAATATCCGATGTCACAGGATGTGGCAAGGCTTTGGTGTTCATTGGCAATGCGTACCAATCGTGCGAGCGATGTGCTGGATTATGCTGAGAAAATTTACGCCCATGTGCAAAGTGATTTTTACAAGGCTCATTGGGCGCAAACATTGGGTACGGCGAGTTTCATTTTGCTGGATTTATCCGCAACCCGCACCCATTTCGTCTGTGCTTTAAACCACCTAATGGCGCTGGCCAAAACGGGAAAAATTCCGCCGAATAGAAAATCAGAAAAGACTCTATTGAACGACGAAAATGTATTTGCTTCAGGAGAAGCGGAAAATTTATTAAAGATGACCTGTGCTGAATTAGCCAAGTTGAGTATTCCTGCATTTCCATTTGCAGGGACTTTGCTAGGTTTGGTGCGTAATGGATGCCTGTTGGATTTTGATAAAGATTTGGACATCGCTGTGTGGATGGAATCTTGGGAAGCATGCTGTGCCGCGCTGGAGGAAATGGGATGGGTCAGATCACCTATGCGCATTGAATATAGCAATTATCGCGATTTTGTTCATCCGGAATTAGGCATTACGCTGGATGTGTGTGGTTTGAAGCATCGAGAGGATCAGCGCATCGTCGGTGGATTTTCACTCCCCAATTATCCAACAGAGTATCAGCGGGTGTCGGTTTTTCCTGCCTTTGATTTAGTGCAGCGCAGTACTGAATTCGGTGGAATCTGGTTTCCTCGCCAACCGGAGAAAATTCTCACAGCATTTTATGGGGACTGGCGAACACCCAATCCCCATTGGGATACTGTGATTTCTGCCCTCAATCTGGAAAATTTTACACTGTTGGTTCGTTGTTATGCCTACCATCGGCTGGTGCAACGCTGGTTGCTGGGGGATCTTAATAAAGCTTGGTACTACGCGCATCAGATTGCTATGAAGGATCCGGATGACGTGTTGGCTTTACGTAGTCGCCAATGGTTGGAGCGCGCCATCACGCGTTTAGGCAAGGAAATTCCGGTATGGCCGAAGAATCAGCGGCAAAAACGGATATATACGCGTATGGTGGCGGATTTGTTTCATGAAGGCCATGTCAATTTTTTGCAGGCAGCGCGTGCATTGGGCACGCATTTAACGGTGTGCGTGGTTTCCGATGAGCGTGTGCTGGAAAATAAGGGCAAGTTCCCCGTCATGAAGCAAGCCGAGCGTGCAGCGATTGTTTCTGCTTGCAAATATGTGGATGCCGTGGTCACTGACACTCCTGCCAGTATTACCCCAGTATTCATGCAACAAAATGGTTATGATATTTATACGTTTGCGTGCGCATCCGAGCAGGAAAGACAGGATAAATATAAACTGTGCGAAACATTACCTACTGAAATGATTCAAGAGCTTGAATATACGTCGGGTATTTCAACTTCAGATTTGGTGGCGCGAATTCTAGCAGGGGGTGGGAGTCAGAAAAGTGCCGCAAAGTCGGAGCGCAAATCGAGTAAGAAATAGCTTGATGTATTGAACAGGATCGGTATTTCCAACTATCATTGCTCAGCAACATAACGAACGGGGCATTTCATTGCGCTTCGTTCACTCATTTGAACAGTCAAAGTATGGAATCCTCAATGATGCGTTTTATAGTGTTGATATTTTTCGGGGTCGCTTGCGTGGCGAATGTGTATGGTAGCCCTTCGGTGACTGTGCCTGATACCATGGATGAGCGTGTGAAAGCCTGTACCATTTGCCATGGTGCAGAGGATAAAGCCGGGCGTGATGCATATTACCCCCGTATCGCGGGTAAGCCGCAGGGTTATCTGTTTAATCAGTTACGCAATTTCAGAGATGGTCGGCGCTATTACCAACCGATGAATATCTTGCTGGAAAATATGTCGGATGACTACCTGCAATCAATCGCACATCATTTTGCTTCACTCCGGTTGCTCTATCCGGAACCTGAAAGCTTTGTCATGCAGCCTGAAGAAATTGAACTGGCGGAACGTTTCATTTACTCGGGTAATGCGCAGAAAGATGTTCCCGCATGTAGTGCCTGCCATGGGGATAATCTGATGGGAATAGAACCTGCCATTCCGGGGCTGATTGGACTTTCTCGTGCCTACATCACGGCACAGTTGGGCGGGTGGCGCAAAGGTAGCATTATACGGGGACAGGCCTCTGATTGTATGTCTGAGATTGCTAGACAGTTGACTGATCACGAGGCGGATACAATCGCAAAGTGGCTGGCGAATCAACCTGTTGCGGGAGAAGCCTCGCCATTGA
>JAGOKN010000027.1 GCA_017994575.1 Nitrosomonas sp. | reverse complement strand
ATGGGCTTTGAGATGGGCGTGGCGGTAATTTTTGCACAGGTTTCGGTTCTGCCTCTACGACTTTAGGTTTTTCCTGAGATGGAGCCGGAGTGCTTGGCGCAGAAGCTGGCAGCGAGTTTTTTGCGTCTTCGGTTTCGTTTAAATCGATAAAGCTGGCTGCAATGGGTGGTGGTGGAGTGATCGGTTCGACTTCGGGAAGCGATAGAAAAAAACCAAACCCCCAAATGATCAGTAGCCAGACGAGCGCAGCCAGTGGCAATGGCCACCATAGGCGAATTTCGGACGATCGGGAGCTTGCCATTGTGTGTGGATTATTTATGTTTCACCGCGATCAGAAAATGCTGGGCGCCGGCAGATCGGGCTCGTAACATGGCCTGCACAACAACGCCCTGTGGGGCTTCACTATCCGCAGATACAATCAATTTCTGCTTGGAATCTGAAAGTAGCGGTTTGAGTGTGGTAGCCAGTGTTTCCAGAGTCACAACCGTTTGATTGATAAAAATTTTGCTGTCTTTGGTGAGTGTCAGCGTAACCGGTTTTTCAGCGCTGAGTTTTTCAGCTTCACCTTCAGGCAGATTGACTTGCAATGAATCCAAATTCTGCATCGATAAGGAAGCCAGCATAAACGTCGCCAGCAAAAAAAACATCACATCGATCATCGGAATGATTTCGATTCTGCCTTTCTGTACGGTGCGGGATTTACGAAGCTTCATGAATATTGCCCTGTTGATCCAGACGGATATTATCAATCAACCGAGTACCCAGGCGTTCCATTTCATCCATGGTCAGCGATTGCAAACGTGAAAAATAATTGAATCCGAATAATGCCACTAGCGCAATTATTAAACCTACAACAGTTGCAATCAGAGCTTCTGCAACGCCGCCGGTTACTGCTGTGGGGTTAACGACCCCTTCACTGCCAATTACTTGGAAGGCACGCATCATACCCACGACTGTTCCTACAAGTCCAAGTAATGGTGCCGCAGTTACAATGGTTTCTAGCGCCCAAAGTCGACGCGCGAGCGCTTCTTCGATGATCTGAGCTTCATCGGCAGCACGTGATTCTGTCCACCAGGAAGGTTGGTGTCGATTGGAAATCACTACTTCAAAGAAACGTTTGTAGTAATGTCGCTTATCCAGTCCTGAAAGAATTTTTTCTAAGTCTTCCCATTTGAAACCATAGGTTTCCACAAGATTTAACAGGTCATTGGAAAGGCGAGCATAGCGCCAATAGACAAATGCTTTTTCAAGCATAATTGCCAAGGCAATAACTGCCAGTAAAGACAAAGGGATAATGATAATTCCCCCCAGCTTCAGCATGACCCAGGCTTGATTTAGTTCTTCCATAATTAACTCCAGATTAAGGATATTCATAAAGCTGTCAGTTGTTTGTTAATATTCATTTGAATGGGTTAAACACAAAAATAGACACTCAACCCAACGGCGCGCAATATCTACATAAAATATATTTCTATTCCAGATATAATTAAATTTTTAATCGATATACCATCGTGCAATGCACATTGCATCATTGAAGAGTGTCTAGCACTAGGTTGGATGGATGCTAAGAATAGTTGAAAACATCAAGACTTGAAACTATTTAATAGCAAAATGGCTACTTCTTGAGCGTGGGTCAAGTTGGTTATGATGCTTGTGCTTTTTGTCTGCACTCAGAGATTCCAAACGAGGAAGAACAAACTAAATTAGCCTAAATAGAGTGATAAAGAATGAAAAAATGTTTATTGATGATTTTCCTGTTCATGCTTGTAACATCTGCACAAGCACGCTGGATAGCTTTGGATCCTGCTGCGAAGCAAGGCGAAACGCATTATTTCGATCCAGATACTCTGCATAGAAATGAGCAATTTAGAAAAATTTGGGTGTTATCCAGCTACGATGAGAAGCAGAAGGGAGGCTACTACTCAATTAAGTCATTGTATGAATTTGATTGTATGGAAAGTAAAGCTAGATCAATCACTATACTGCTTTATTCTGGCAAGGAAGGCGCTGGCACTGTGATTGGTGCACATCATGAGGAATCACAGGATTGGTTTGGTTATTCAGCCAACTCTATTTTTAAGCATGTTGCAGACGCAGTTTGTGAAAAGAAGAAGTAAGCTATTCTAAATTAATGCAATAATAATTGTGTGAGGCGTGTTTTTTAACATCAACTTGCTTGATTTATTTTGCTTTTCTCATTTGTTCTTGTTTAACAATGTAGCGTTGTATCATGGCTTCTGTTTTTGCAGGTAAACCTACAAATTCACATCCGGCGCGTTGACATGTATGGCCATTGTGCAATGTCATGGGATGTGTGTTTCTTATTTTGATCGTTGTTTGGACGGTACCAATATCAGGAAGTGCAATTTGGCAGTTCTGGAAAGTGACTCCTAACTCAAATTTGATAGCAGAGCATTGATCAATGACACCAATACCCCCACAACTGATGTCTAGCAAAATCAATTCAATGGGTGTTAGTTTGTCTTGATCAGGCACTGGAATAACGCATTTAAGTGGCCTGGCAGTGGGGGTGGATATGCGAAAGCTATTTCTTCTCTGTATGCGGAGTAAGGATTTTGGAATGCTAACCGTAAAGGCGTTTTTGCCTTCAAATTCTGTTTTTCTTATTTTGTCGCAAGTAAATTCTATTTTGATGTTGTTTTGCATGGTAACAAATATCAATTCTTTAGACTGCAATGCTTGCTGACTAATTTTTTCATTAACGCCATAGTCTATGACCATTTCTTTCATATCATCATTGATATGCAGTATGGATGTTAGAAAGAAACTGTTTCCGTAGCCAAGATATAGTGTAATTAAGGAGTTTTCATGCTTAAGTCTGCGGAGTATGAAAAGAATATCAACTGTGGAAAAAATACGAAAATTTTCGTATCTTTCTTTTTCTGAGAATTTGGTGGGCTCTAATAACTTTGGCGCTTCAATTTGCTCATCATATACTTGCATGTTCAATTGCTCCTCATAATCTTTGTGTGAGAATCCTGATTGATCAATGGATTAGCTTTGCTCTGTTCCAGTCGATAGAGCCACGCTAATAATTCAGCAACGGCAATATAAAGCTGTGGCGGAATGCGATCATCCAGGTCAACTTGCATTAATAATGCTACCAATTCGCTAGATTCATGCACATAAATTCCAGCTTCTTTAGCACGTTTGATTATCTCTTCAGCGATAAGTCCCCGACCTTTAGCAACAACCTTGGGTGCGATCTGGCCTTCCCGATAGGCGAGTGCCACAGCTGTAGAATTAAGGTCAGATTTCATCATTATGCTGCACTTCTAATGATTGAATATTCAATCCGGCTGACTGCATATCCATTCCAAGTGGAGATTGATTGTTTCTTAGTAAGTTAACTGTTTCTACTTGAGAAGCATCCAGTTTAATATTAATATCATGAGCATTCAGTATGATGGTGGCTGTTATTTCCCCAAGCTGTGGGAGTGTGAGATGGATCTTCGTGCGCCAATTTGCTGCGTCGCCAGATTCAATTGCATTATCCTGATGTTGCTCATGAATTTCCCAATCCATAGGCTGACCTTGCCATACTTCGCTGCGCCAGAGTAAATATCCTGTCTCTAGGGTATTGAGTTGTTGCTGAACCAAAGGAATGCTCTGCGTATGTATAGGCATGTCAGAGCTAAGTGAAGCAGATATTTTATTTGATTGATCAGCGACCACTAACATTAATTTTCCTTGAGGTTCCTGTTGTAAGTTCTCAAGCGTATTTCTTCCACTAATCCATTGCGCTTGGTGTGACTCATAGAATAATCCACTTTGAGAAATTGCTTTCTGCAATAAACTGGGTAATTCAGTGCTATTTATTGATGCCGAAGTCAGTATAGGTGCGGAGCTGGTGAGTAATGGTGTGTGGGCCGCGGAGGAAGAGATGCTTATCGATGCTTGCTTTACTGTATCTTGTTGCATCAATCTGTCGAGAAAACGACCGGTAGAGCTGATAACGGCGTTATTTTCGTTGATGTCTGATGGGAAATTGTTGAGGATAAGAAATTTTAAGTCTGGTTCCTGTGATATGAGCATTAGCTCCAGTTTGCTACCAGGTTGAAAGCTCTCTGGTAAGTGCATTTGTAAAAGCTTATCTGCAACTAAAACACGGGAATTACCATTGATTAATCGTGTTTCAATAGATGCCTGATATTTCTGGCCTGATTCAAATACTGCGCTAGGGTTTTGTGAGTCGAGAATGGCTGTTACAGGAGTAACGGGTGTAACAGATTTTATCTGTGTTAGGGGAGTGATTAAATCGGTTTTGAGTGTGATTGGGTTCACGATGGTTCATTTTTATGTACTATGCGGTTATCCAGTACAGTATATTTCGGTATTTTTTATTTGATGCTTATACATTGTTAGTTGATTGATAAGCTTGCTGAAGATTACGTGTGCGGCTATTGGTATTTAAGATATCCTGTAATTTCATCATCCAAGGTGCAATGATTGCTCTGATTTGAGCGTCATCTTCCAGTATCTGGTGAATGATAGCGACTTTCTTTTTGAGTAACTCTTTATCAAGCATGGGTTCTGCATCATTTTTTTTGAGAGTTTCAGTCAATCTTCTGCATTCTTGTTCCAATGAGACTAATTGATCCCATTCGTTATTTTGAGCAGCAGTTAGCATTTTCCCTGTTGTCACTAAAATAGCTTTATAAGTCATAATTATCTGTGTGCTATCCATTTTATATTTACATATCCTTATTTTTAATTGTACGATTTAGCTTGTGACTGTTTTTGTTGCTTGAGTTTTGCCTGATTCACCAATTTCTTTCCAAGCACTATATAATTCAGCTAGTAGCTTATGGACCTCATTGACTATTTCAGGATCGCTCTGAATATTGGCTATTAGTAATCGATGTACCATGTAATCGTAGAGTGCTTGTAGTTTGATCGCTAAATCACCGCCTGCACTCATATCTAAACTAGCTTTAAGCCCATGATCAATAATCATGATGGCTTTTGAGATCATTTGACCTTTTTCTGCAATTTCATTGTGTTGCATATGCATTCTGGCTTTCGCCAAGGCTTCTTGTGCGCCTTCGAATAGCATTAAAATGAGTTTGTGAGGATTGGCTGATTCAATGCCTGATTCAACACCAACGCGTTGATAAGCGGATATTGCATTATTCATGGAAGAATACATTCTCAGCACCTTTTTATATTGTGGAAAGTTCTTTGTTAAAGTCAGGCTGTATTAGTTTGCACCAGGTAATCTAGGCAATTGTTGTAGCAAGAAATTGCTGGTTTGTGTCATGCTAGCTATTGAAGCATCCAGTGCAGTAAACTGTGCTCGTATTCTTTTTTCGACATCTACAAGGCGGCGATTCAAAGTTTCTCTTTGAGACTCAATATCTTTAATAGAGGAATTAATGCCATCTATGCGACTATCAATGAGGCGGTCATCCAGCATTTCATCTAATAGCTTATCCAATTTTGCAGCAAAGCCATGCGCGAAGTTGATATCTCCTCGTGTACCTGTACTGCCTCCAATGATATTCAGGACTAATCCACTACTATCACCAGCACCGGTTAATGTTTGACCCGAACCAGTAGCCGTAATGCCGTTGATAGTACCTGCTACATCAACGCCATTGGTGGTGATGGGTGTGCCAAACAAATCCAATTTTCCATTCCCACCAGTAATCGCTACTGTTGATTCAGAGCCATATTGGTTGGAAGTAATCATCAATTTCCCAGCCGATTCGCTTGCAGTTACCTTAATTCCAGCTGATGAAATGGTTGGGGCGCCATTGATTTTTGATTGGATTTCAGCGGCTAGCGAGGTAGTTGTATAAGTGCCCTCTGCAAGGGTTATGCTTGCATTAATACCATCAATAGTGAAATCTAACTTGTTATTGCCCGAATTGATTGCCAGTGAAGCTGTAACACTTCCTGTTGCGGAACCTTGTGTTGCAATTTGGCTGATATTTAATGCGTATGTGCCATTAGCTGTGTCAGATTCTGCTCTGACAAATGACACTAAGCTATCACTGGTTTTTCCAACGGAAGCAAATAGTGTAGATACATCTTTTGTAGGATCACTAAGTACTTTGGATAGCTTTGTTGAATCAAATTTAAGTGTGCCATCTGATTGAAAAGAAACACCTACTTCTGACAGCAAGCTTAAGCCACCGCCGGCTGAAGTCAATGGATCTGAAATGGCGCTTCTCAGCTTTGTCTGAATTGATCGGACTGTCGAGTCGCCTGTCAAAATTGATGCTTGCTTGGTTTCTGCATTATATTTTGAAAGATCAGTAATGGTCTTATTCAGATCATTAAAAGATTTAACAAATCCTGTTATCGCTCCCTCGATACTAGCGGTATCACGAGTTAAGTTTAAAGTGGTTGTGCTACCTACATTTGTTTTTAACAAATCAAGTGTAACCCCTTCAAGAGCATCGGTAATTTTATTGGATGCTTTGCTAATTGAAATGCCATCTATCACCAATGTGGCATTGCTAGCTGATACCGTTTCAGCAAGATTAGTGGTTCCGCCGGTCGATGCATCATAAACAAGCTGAGATAATCCCGCATTGTCAGTATTATTGCTATCCGCATCGGTCGTGGTTATTTTTAAAGCATTGCTCAAGCCTGTCTCTTCTGAAGCAATCACTAATCGATTACCACTTCCATCATTTACGATACTGGCAGTTACTCCTGCATCGGCCAGATTGATTGCATCGCGGATACCAGCCAATGATGAATTATTGGGGGAAATAGTAATGGATTGTGCAGCTTTATCTGGATTCAGCGTAAACGTGCCACCACTATAAGTGCCAAACTGAATAGTCATCGTGCCGCTACCAATAGTAGTGCTGGTAGTTGCGAAGTTTGCGGATTTTAATTTCTGCGATTGTGCGAGTGTTTGGATCTCGATGGAATGGCTTCCGGTGACTGCTTTCGATGTTGCGCTTACGCTGGCTAATGTCGTATCGGAAATGCTGGCTGCTACGCCAGTAAATTTTTCCGGATTAGCCAGCGCAGCAAGACTACTTTGAAATGAAGATACTGCACCTTTCAAGCTACCGAAGGCCGTGAGCTTGGTTTGTTGCGTAGCTTCTTTGCTATCGAGAGCTGACAGAGGGCGGCGTTCTACAGCCATTAGCTGGCTGACAATGCCGGTAACATCTAGGCCTGATCCGATTCCTGGAGATGAAAGCATTTTTAAGCTCCGTTCCTAGTAGAGAATGTTAAGTTATGCTTCGTCATTTAATAACAGACCTTGTACTTTATCTAAGGTGCGGGCAATGCTAATTGCTTCTTCGGTTGGAATCTGCCGGATGACTTCATCAGTGCGAATATCCATTACTTTAACCACTGTTTTACCCGTGTCTTGATCTACCGAGATACGTAGGTTATGTGCCAGATTATCGACCACTCCTTGGATTTTTTGTACAGCTTCCTTGACCTGTTCTTCAGGTTTGGGATTGTTGGCTGCAACGGGTGCTGGCGCAGTAACTGTTTCTGGTGCAGATGCTTTTGGAGCAAACGATGCCACAGCGGGAGCTGGTGTCGTCATGCCTGCTGCACTTAATTGATTAATGTTCATGATTAAATTCCTTAAAGTAGTAATGAACGCGGAACAATCTTTTTCTAGCCCCGCGTGTCATTAGCTTTATTTAATGTATTAATTGCTCTGTGTTGCTTAACGTAACAATGACAGAACATTGTTGGGTAGTGAATTTGCTTGCGCAAGAATCGCAACCCCCGCTTGTTGCAGAATCTGTCCGCGTGTCATGTTGGCAGTTTCCGTTGCAAAGTCGGCATCTTGAATCCGGCTGCGAGAAGCTGACAGATTTTCAGAAGTACTTTGCAGGTTTGCAATGGTTGAGCTGAAGCGGTTTTGAATCGCACCCAAGTCACCGCGTGAACTGTTGATTTGAGCCAATGCAGCATCCAGAGTTTTCAGTGCAGCTTGTGAATTAGTTGCGGACAATAGATCCAACGTAGCGACTGAACTGAAAGCACTGACTGAAGTTCCGAACACTTCGGCATTTGCAGTGCCCGCAGTAATCTGACCTGCGGAGCTGGCAAGTTCAATCGTGCCGGTTATGGTTGTTGAATTGTTTCCACCACCTGTTAACGTTTGGGTAGTTGTTCCTGCTACGATATCAGCCGTTTTGGTAGCGCCGCTATTATCGAAATCTACAACGGTAATGTCTCTGCCGTCAGTGGTCGATAGGGTGATGACGGATTTGTCGCCAGGAGTCGCGAATGAAGCAGTAACGCCAGTGGTTGACTGCAAGCCATTAATTGCGGCAGCAAAGCTGCTTAAATCCGATTTGTCGGTGACAACGGCGGATACCGAGCTACCATTTAATGTCATAGATACTGTGCCGGCACTGGCGAGATTGCCTAAGGTAGCACTACTGGTAGCTGTTGCCGTAATACCGATGTTTGAGGCGGCAGTATTAATGGCTGCGGCGATGGTTTTTGCATCAGCACCAGCTGCATATGAGATTCCAGTTGCTGTGCCTTTGTTGGTTGTCAGCGCCAAATTAGTTTCAGCAAGGACGCCGTTGGCGGCTAGGGCACCAGCGGCAGCTGTTGCTGTGCCCATGGCAGTCCCGGTAGTATTAAGAATATGACTGCCCAACGCGGTTGCACGTGAATCACCGATCGAGGCAATATTAATGGTTTGATTGGCATTGGCGCCGACCTGAAAGCTTTGATTGAGGAAAGCGCCATCCAACAAGTTTGTACCATTAAACTGGGTTTGACTGGCAACACGGGTAATTTCAGCGGTCAATTGTGCTGCTTCTGCTTGCAGTGATGCACGATCACTGGCGCTGTTGGTTGCGTTGGCAGATTGAACCGCGAGTTCACGAATACGTTGCAAGTTGGTGCCGATTTCACCCAGTGCACCTTCAGCTGTTTGCGCCAGAGAGATGCCGTCATTGGCATTACGGACAGCTTGGTTTAAACCACGGATTTGTGAAGTCATTCTTTCTGAGATAGCTAAACCTGCTGCGTCGTCTTTAGCACTGTTAATACGTAAGCCAGATGACAGGCGTGTCAAAGATGTATTCAGTGATGATTGCGATGTGTTTAAGTTGCGTTGTGCATTTAACGAAGCGATATTTGAATTAATTAGTTGTGGCATTTGAGTTCTCCTTTATTGACTAAGTATTGGCATGATTGCCAGTTCCGTTGGTCTTCCCCGCAATCCAAGAGGGTTTGTAACCGCCGTTGTTTGCTGTAACGGATATCGTTTTTAAAAGTTTAGGATTTTATATTTCATGTTTCTTGACTAATCGTTTGGTTCGTGCTGTCTGTTAGTGTTATAAATTATTTCTGTGCCGCAAATTTATCTTGTAAAATGCGATAAATATTCATATGGTTAATTGTAAATGACGACCCCAGTGGGGTTTGGCACCAATGGTTATATCGGCATCAATACGCGAAGGTCTGAGATGATCAATGACGAAAAGCTAAGAATACTGATAGTCGAGCATGCTGCAGAAGACGCGGAGCGCATAATGCAGTTGCTTGTACAAGGTGGATTTCAGTTCGATTGTTTGCGTGTGACGACAGCGGTTGCTTTGCAAAATGCGCTTTTAACTCAGACCTGGGATATTGTTCTGTCTGACTATGATTTACCACAACTTAATGTACAGAGTGTTTTGCAGGCTATTAAAAACCAGGGATTGGATATACCCTTGATTATCGTATCTAGTCATGTGGGTGAAGAAGCAGCAGAGCATATTATGGCATTGGGAGCCTATGATTTTGTGATGAAGAAGCATCCTGCCAGATTAGTGCCCGCAATTCGACGCAGTTTGCACGAAATGGAGAACTATCAGCGATTTATCATAGCCCAGACTGCACTGCAGAAGAGTGAGGCACTTTTTCAGGCGATTACCGCTAATCTTCCGGGCGTTGTTTTTCAGTTTTGTTTAGCAGTAAACAATCACACCAGTTTTCACTATTTAAGTGATGCGAGTGAAACACTGCTGGGATTGTCACCTCAGCAGCTTATGGATAATCCTCAATTATTTCCAGAGCTCATTCTGCCGGATGATAGAGAGTCTTACCATCAATTGATGATAACGTCAGCAGAACAGCTTTCAACCTGGAACTGGGAAGGCTGTATTCAGGTAAAAGGCGATAGCGATATCAAATGGATTAGCTTGCGCGCGACTCCCAGGAGAATGCCAGATAATACGACATTGTGGGATGGGATTATGATTAATATCACTCGCAATAAGCTGGCAGAGCGTGAAATTGCTAAATCGCGTGAGCAATTGGCTGAATTATCTTCTTATTTGCAAAAAGTCAAAGAACAGGAACGCGCTCGGATTGCTCGTGAAATTCATGATGATATCGGTGGAACTCTAACTGCGATTAAATGCGAGTTGTATCCTTGCTTGGATTCAACAACGAGGAAGCCTGAGTTTTACCAGAAGAAAGCCAAATCTATTGAATCTCTGGTGGATCGTGTGATTGATAGTACGCGTCGGATTTCTCTAGATTTGCGTCCCGGAATTCTTGATTGTGGCATTGTTGCGGCGATACAGTGGCAGGCGAAGGAATTTAGTGATCGCAGCGGCATTGCTTGTAAAGTATCTTGTGGAAATGATGAGATTACTTTAGATCCCGATTTGGCTATCGCGATTTTTCGTATTTTTCAGGAAACGCTTACCAATATTTCAAAGCATGCCAACGCCACACGTATTCAAGTTAAGTTATTGGAATTGGATAAGTTAGTTCTTTTAGAAGTGATCGATAATGGGAAGGGTATTACCAGTGTCGATATGGAGAAACAGGACTCTTTTGGCATTCGGGGTATGCGTGAACGTTGTCAACAACTGAAGGGAAATTTTCATATTTCCGGAGATCCAGGCAAAGGCACTCAAGTAACTATTCTTGTTCCTACTGGTAATTTGGAACAACAGACAAGTGACCATGCGGCGAGTTTGGAGAACCAATTAGATAAAGCGCCACAGCATGAGCATATGATGAAAAAGAAACGGCTGCGCGGTTTTGAATAGCTGGAGACTCACATGATAAATGTCATGATTGCTGATGATCATGCAATTGTTCGGCAAGGTTTGAAACAGATACTCAGTGAAACTGATGATATTAAAGTGACCGGTGAAGCAGAGACAGGATTTCAAGCGATTAAAATAGCCCGACAGCAAGACTTCGATGTGATGCTGTTGGATATTTCACTGCCGGATAGAAACGGTATTGATATTCTGAAACAGATAAAAAAGGATAGACCGAATCTTGCCGTTCTTATGCTTAGTATGCACAATGAGCATGAGTTTGCAATCCGTGCACTCAAGGCCGGAGCAGCTGGCTATTTAAATAAACAAAGTGCACCGGCACAACTCGTAGTGGCTATTCGCCAGGTGGCAGCAGGTGACAAATATGTGAGTTCGGCAGTTGCACAAGAACTTGCAAATTCGATTAACACTGATGCGGATAAGCCACTCTATACCACGTTATCTGATCGTGAATACCAAACTTTGTGTTTTATTGCGGAAGGTAAAACATTGTCAGAAATTTCGGCAGAAATGTTTCTGAGTCCCAAGACAGTCAGTGTGTATCGCGCCCGTCTGCTAGAAAAACTGAATTTGAGCAATAACTCAGAACTTATTCGCTATGCTATAAAAAATAAACTGGTGGATTGATTTTTTGTTTCTAAATAATTCAATGTCACTGGCTTAGCGTATTTTTTGTTTTATGGCTTAATTTCTGATAAAGAATTACTGGGGGTGATCGTAAATAAGCTTCAAGAATGTTCTGCATAACTGTGCTCAGGCTCAAATTGATTTTATGAATCAACCAAAAAGCTTCAATCCAACCGTCATTGCCCGCGAAACATTGCGGCGACTTGCATCGCTTAAAATTCCACCAACACCCGATAATTATCATAAACTGTATGAGCAAATTGCAGGTAATTCCAACAGTGGAGTGGATGTCGCTATTTCTCTATCCATTAATCAATCGATATTTGCGCATAGCCCAGAAACGGACATTCCCATTCCTTGGGGAAATACGATAGAAGCATTATTGAAGCAACTTGAGACTAGGCGGGGAACATTGACGACCGTCAAGAAGCGAGAGGGCATTAACAGGGTTCTGACTAAATTCTCCAAAGATTCAAACCAACTACATAATAAGCTAAAAGCATTGATCGATTCATGGGGAGCATTACCAGCGACGCCTCATGAGTTACAGCCGATGCAGCATGAGTCAGCAGAAAGCTTTCCATCTAAAGCGCTGTCGGTTGATTCTGTAACGCAAAATTCTCAATCGGAACTTGCAGTATCTGAGCAAACTCGTCTGAACAATCAATTGTCGGATCAGTTATTGGAATTATTGGCGCAAATGATAGAGCATGTGGCATTAATGCAATCAAATGATGTGATTTTGGCGGAAGAAGCCAAAGTTTTGGCTTATCAAGCACGGAAAATTCAGGATAAGTCTGAATTGGAACATTTTGCGGCTTGTTTTAAACGATTTTGTTATAGATTTGATGCTTATACTGAGAATGGTATCCAGTTGCAACAGGGACTTCTTAAACTAATTCACCGATTAATGGATAACACGGGTGAGTTATTGTCTGAAGATCAATGGATTGGGGAGTTGATCAATAAATTGCGTGAAACGATTTCCAGACCATTGGATTTGCGCATCATTGCTCAAGCCGAACATTACTTGGATGAAATTGCGCAAGGTCAGGAATTAATCCGGCACAGTCTGAGTGAAGCCAAGATGACCTTGAAGCTGATGGTTACTTCTTTAATCACTAATATCGAAGAGCTGACTGATACTGCTGGTGAATACCAGGAAAAGCTTGAGCATTATTCGGAGAGAATTGGTAATACAGATGATATAAAAGAATTGAATCAGTTGCTTGTGTTAATCATGCAAGAAACCAAGCAAATGCAAAAAGATACATTAAATTATCGTAATGATTTTCTGGCAGCTCGCACCGAAGTCAGTTTGGCACAGAACAAAATCAATCAATTGGAAATTGAGTTGATGGCTATGGGGGAGAAAGTTCATGAAGATCATCTAACAGGAATATTGAACCGACGTGGTTTGGATAATGCCTATGAGCGCGAGACTTATCGCGCAATACGTCATCAGGTTCCTTTATGCTTTGCTTTGTTGGATATTGATAACTTCAAACAACTCAATGACATGCTTGGCCATCAGGCCGGTGATAATGCATTGGTGTATTTGGTTGAATCCATTAAAGAAACGACGCGGCCTGAGGATATCGTGTCGCGATATGGTGGGGAAGAGTTTGTGATTTTACTACCCAACACCCAGCTTGAAGAAGCTGTACAGATTTTATCCAGAGTGCGACGCACTTTAACTAAGAAATTTTTCTTGCATGAAAATAAACGCTTATTGATCACTTTCAGTGCAGGCATTGCGCAGCAAAGGCCAGGAGAATCGCAGGATCATATTTTTAAACGTGCCGATGAAGCCTTGTATCGTGCAAAGAAAAATGGAAAAAATCAAATACTCGTTTCTGAATAAGTCAACTCATTGTTATTAAATAGATATTTTATGATAGCCTACAAATAGCACCGATTTCCCTTTTTATTCGTTCATTTCATTTTTGCTTGTTCTGCTAACTTTAGGCGTATGGCAGTCTATTACGGAATGGGTTCTCCTTCGCAATCCAACGAACTATCTCCCGAGCTGGTGTAGCCTGACATTAAATGACGTGAAATCAGGAGAATAGCAATGCAAGAAGCTATTAAACAAAAGCAAAGAAGATTATTGCGGCTAATTAAATCATCTGATGCAACTAAAATTGATCAGAAGTCAGTGATAGATTCTGATGATTATTATCAGCAAGTTGAACGTTATGCAGAACAAATTCGTAAAACCAGTAGTGCGGACGAAATCATTAGCATTCTTGATATTGTTTTATCTGAAACCAGAGGCTTAAGATTCAGTAATGAGGTATTTGCTGCACAAGAGCAAGTTAAACTTGCAGAGCAAAAAATTGAGTCATTAAAGAGTGAGTTAGAGCAATTAAGAGGGTTGGTTCAAATTGACCAGATGACAGGAGCACTCAATCGTCGTGGATTTGATGAGTGCTTCAAACGTGAAGCGGCTCGTGCTGATCGGAATGCGCAGTCATTGGGAGTTATTCTGATTGACTTGGATAACTTTAAGCAGATTAATGACAACTTAGGTCATCAATATGGGGACTGTGTTCTAATTAATTTGGTTACGCTTGCCAAAGAAACTTTACGTCCTACTGATTCGATAGCACGCTTTGGTGGAGAGGAGTTTGTGATTTTGTTACCTGATGTGGAAATGGAAGAAGTATTAACGATCGTTCATCGGCTGCAGAATAATTTAGCAAGAAATAGCTTGCTCCAACTAAATGACCAGGAAGCCCCTATCACTTTTAGTGCGGGCGTTGCATTACGCACATTTGGAGAGTATCAGTATTCAGTAATCAGTCGCGCCGATAAAGCGCTTTATCAAGCAAAGCGTACGGGAAAGAATCGAGCAATCCCCGCATTAACCTAATTGTATTTAGGTTATGGCAAGGAGTATTTTTCTGAGTTTATCGATCGATATGTTTCAGAATTTTTCGAATGACACTATCAGAAATGGTGGTCCAGGTTAATTTTTAAGAAACAATGGCATGAAATCAATGGATGGACGTATTTCATGTGAAATAGCGCATAAATGTGAGGGAATCAATGGAAGGTTTTTTTCTTGGTCGGCAACCCATTCTAGATCGTAATCAAAACTTGGTTGCGTTTGAATTACTTTTTAGACAAGAAGGAACTGAGGAAGCAACCAACGTTACCAATGATTTATCTGCATCAGCTAATGTCATCATTAATGCTTATTGCCAATTAGGTATCGAGAATGTACTAGGTCGGCAGCGTGGTTTTATTAATGCAGATCCTGACTTGGTGATGAGCGATATTATTAGTCTATTACCTAGTAAACACGTCGTGCTGGAAATAAAAGAGACTGCATTAATTACCCCAGAATTTATGCAGCGTTGTCACGAATTAAAACAAAAAGGCTATCAGTTTGCATTGGATAATGTGGTGGCCATAAACAGCAAAGTTAATCAACTATTACCGATAGTCAGTGTGGTAAAAGTAGATATTCTCGCACTCGAACAAGCGGAGCTTGCAGTACTTGTCGCGGAATTGAATCGCTGGCCGGTTTTGTTGTTGGCGCTAAAAGTAGAAAATCGTGAGCAAGAAGCGCGGTGCATGAAATTGGGTTTTCAAATGTTTCAGGGATACTATTTTGCTAGACCTGAAATTATGTCGGTAAAGCGTGCAGATCCAGGTAAGTTGTCATTATTGAAGCTATTGACATTGGTGATGGGCGATTGCGATATCGGTGAGATTGAAAAGGAATTCAAGCATCAACCTGGATTAAGCTACAACCTGATGCGCATGGTGAATTCAGTGGCGGGTGGTTTGCCCCAGAAGATCAGTTCCATCAAGCATGCCATCATAACAATGGGGCGTAAGCAATTGCAGCGATGGATACAATTGCTGCTCTATTCTTCTAATCAATCAGATAATAGCGTATCTAATGCTTTGATGCAGACTGCTGCAGCGCGTGGCAAATTAATGGAGCTCATTGCAATTAAAGAGCGTCCGCACGACAAAACGCATCAAGATAGGGCGTTTATGGTAGGGATTTTATCATTGCTGGATGTATTGCTTGGTATGGAAATGCAACAAATAATTGATAAATTGGGTATTCCTGATGATATGAGTCAAGCATTAATCTCTCGTGAAGGGCGTCTGGGTCATGAATTGAAATTAATTGAAGCCAATGAAAAAGGTGAAATAACGATTATTCAATCCCTATTGGCTGAGCTTGGTTTCATGAGCCTGAGTGAATTAGCCGATATGGAAATACAAGCGATTGGATGGGCCAATCGAATTGGTGAGGTTGCTAACTGATCTTACCTGCCCTGTTCTGTCCCGAAACTTTTCATCAGCAAGCTTGCTGGCTAGTCAATCTCTAGCTGGAGATAAATAGGCTGCATCTTTCATGTTTCAATCAACAATTCCTTTTCTTTTCTGAAATATCAAGATAACTAAAGTTATCTTGTGTTTTGTCGTTAAATCTTTGAGTAGTAATGATTTATCGATGAATTAGGATTCGGCGGTGATGGAGTTGGCGCTTAGAAATTTCCTTCATATATCCGTTAGCCTTTCAGCAAAATTCCTGCTTTTGGAAGTCTATGATTAGTGTGCTGTAAATTCTGAATTATCTTGGTCAGATGGTGGCATTTTAGACTTCTATCATGTTGGGTAATGGGGAGAAAAGTATGGCTGATGTGCAATCAGGAAAAAATGGAGTCGATGATCAGATTGCAAACGAAATAATGCCGGTAGCTTTGAATAGAACTTCGTGCAATGTGGAGGCTGATGAATATTTCATGGGCATTAAAGGAGATCTCAATCAAATTGATCGAATAGTGAGTGATGCAGTTAATAACCTGGTATCAAATTTTAGATATATCAGTGAATTAACTAAATCACATCATGAAATGGTCCTGACTATAGAACGAACGGCCGCTCCTGATAGCAGCAAACCAATTATCGAATTATTAGGAAAACAGATGATTATTGCTGACAAGATTGAGCAAGAGCTAGAAATAACAATCACATCATTGCAGTTTGGAGATTTAGTAGCGCAACTGTTGGCGCATACATCGCACCAAGTGGAGGTGCTGAATATCGAATTGCAGCGTATTGATCAGCAAAGCAGCTGGGAACATGGAAAAAAAACCTTGATTGCAATACATGAAGAGATTTCAAGGGTAGTTGATGTGGCAAATGCTAAGAGTAAGAGAAAGCCTGTTGTGCAACAAGGAATGCAAATGGGCAATATTGAGCTTTTTTGATAAAAGTGTTTGTAAATATGCATATTCTCATCTGACAAATTAACGACATTAGTAACAGGAGCAAAGTAAATGGCTAAGACGATACTGGCAGTAGATGATTCTGCATCAATTCGACAGATGGTTGCTTTCACGTTAAAGGGAGCAGGTTATGAGGTTATTCAAGCAGTTGATGGCCAAGATGCATTAGATAAAGCGAATACTCATAAGGTAAATCTGGTATTGACTGATATTAATATGCCACGGATGGATGGGCTGCAACTACTTGAATTGTTGCGCAAATTATCTCATTACAAAACAATACCTATCTTGATGCTGACGACCGAGTCAGGGAATGAAATAAAGGCAAAAGGTAAGGCAGCGGGCGCCACGGGGTGGCTGGTTAAGCCATTCGATCCCAAGCGCTTGCTGGAAGTGATTGGTAAGGTGATCGGTTAGTATTTTATGCGAATTAATCTATTGCGGCTCATTCAATTAGTTCCATAGATTAAATTATTTTTACACTTCTGTTCCTTAATTAGTTTGTTTTTCTAAAGTGCTAAGCTAATTACTTAACTTGAAATAGGGCTACCTATGAGTACAGATCTCGAACAATTTTATGAAATATTTTTTGAGGAATCCTCAGAATTACTTGCGGATATGGAAACATGTCTGTTGCGTCTTGATGTGAATTCACCGGATTTGGAAGATTTAAACGCTATATTTCGTGCCGCGCATTCTATCAAAGGTGGAGCGGGTACGTTTGGTTTTACAGATATGACGGAGATGACGCATATGTTGGAAACATTGCTGGATAAATTGCGCAAAGGAGAGCTTGAGGTGCGCAGCGAGATGGTTGATGCTTTCTTAAAAGCTGGAGATATCATTAAAGGCCAGTTAGCTGGACATCGTGGAGAGGGGCAGGCGGATCCTGCCGCTGCCGCTGCTGTCTGCGAGGAGCTAAAGAGACTAAGTGATGAGACACAGGTGTCAGCGAAAGAGAATTTGGTTTCAAATGCTAAAAGTGAATTGATGCCAATCGAGCAGGTTTGCGAGATAGCTGAAACGGCAACTTCTTCATCAGTAGAAGTTGCATCTGGATTTACATACTGCATTGAATTTTCCAGTATTGGCATTAATAGTGCCGCTATGGAAAACTTGTTTGCTAATTTACAGCAACTAGGCAGATTGGAAAAAGTTGTCTCAGCAGATGAAAAAGAGTTTTGTAAATTTAAACTCACCACCAGTAAAAGTGAAGAAGATATTTGGGAAACACTGGCATTTGTGGTCGATCCAGCAAAACTGAAAATCGAATTAGACTTGCCTGTTAATAGCGAGGTCAATGCGAGTGAAGCCCAAACCTTGATTTCGAATGTCACTGCAACAGCATCATCGGTTGGTGAAGCGGAGTCTGTGGCGACCAATATTTCTACTGAGCCAGGTTATGGATTTTTTCCCGGAGCACCGGCTGCGCCCAAGAATTTAGATGGATCGGATTCGACTGAAAATTCCTTGCAACCAAAGAGTATAGGCAATGGTAAAAATGATGATCAAGCTGTATCTAATAAGTCATCCAAGAAAGCCAGTGCTGCAGCGCCAGCTAGCGAAGCTTCTTCAATACGAGTCAGTATTGAGAAAGTAGATCAAATGATTAATTTAGTGGGTGAATTAGTAATTACACAGGCAATGCTTGCTCAAACAGCTTCTCAGTTTGACCCGGTAGTTTTTGAGAAGCTGCATAGTGGCATGAATCAACTGGAAAGAAATACCCGGGATTTGCAAGAATCTGTTATGTCCATTCGCATGATGCCAATTAGTTTCGTGTTTAGTCGTTATCCACGAGTTGTTCGTGATTTGGCAGCAAAATTGAACAAACGAGTTGAATTGAAGACAGTTGGTGAAAATACAGAATTAGATAAGGGGTTAATTGAGAAAATTGCCGACCCGCTTACTCATTTAGTGAGAAACAGTCTGGATCATGGTATAGAAATACCCGAGAAGCGAGTGGCTGCAGGTAAATCAGCGCAAGGTACGATTACGCTACGCGCATTTCATCAAGGTGGCAGTATTGTCATTGAAGTAAGCGATGATGGTGCGGGCCTGAATCGTGGAAAGATTCTTGCTACGGCGAGAGAACGCGGTTTGCCAATTCATGACGGAATGACTGATCAAGAAGTTTGGTTGTTGATTTTCGAAGCTGGTTTTTCTACAGCCGAGGCAGTAACTGATGTGTCTGGACGTGGCGTTGGTATGGATGTTGTGAAACGAAATATACAAGGCATGGGTGGGCGGATTGATATTGAGTCGGCATTGGGCGTGGGGACTCGCATTTCCATACGCTTGCCATTAACACTGGCTATTCTTGATGGATTGTCAGTGGCTGTTGGTGATCAAATGTTCATCGTTCCACTTAATTATATTGTTGAGTCGTTACAACCAGCTGCGGCTGATATCAAAACTGTTAGTGGGCATGGGCGCGTGGTGCAAGTACGCGGAGAATATTTGCCTGTCATCGCCTTGCATGAGATTTTTAACTTGCATCCAAATGTGACCGCAGTTCATGAGGGAATTCTCGTTATTCTGGAAGCTGAGGGGTATAAAGCGGCTTTGTTTGTGGACGATTTAATAGGACAGCATCAGGTAGTTATTAAGAGTCTTGAAAGTAATTATCGGAGAGTGCAGGGTGTTTCTGGCGCCACGATAATGGGTGATGGCAAGGTGGCGCTTATTCTTGATACTGCTGCTTTAGTAATGGCATCACAACAAGAAGCGGTATAAGTCAATGTTAAGAGCTGTTCCTTTTGCATGTACACGCGAATAGATAATGGGAGTGCATATTATGCCGCACGAGCAATCTAAGATTGGGACAATTGCGCCATCAAATTCGATAACTAGTCATTTAGCTAATGAATTTCTAACCTTCAGGTTGGGAGAAGAAGAGTATGGGATAGAAATCCTCAAGGTACAAGAGATTCGTGGCTACGATTCGATCACACAAATCGCCAATGCGCCGGAGTTCATCAAAGGGGTGGTCAATCTGCGTGGCATCATTGTTCCGATTATCGACATGCGGATCAAATTCAGGTTGGGCAACGCGGATTATGACCAGTTTACCGTGGTAATTATTTTAAATGTGTCCGGACGTGTCATGGGAATAGTGGTGGATGGTGTTTCTGATGTCATTAGTCTTGGTGCGGATCAAATGCGCCCAGCACCGGGATTTGGTTCAGTAATTGATACCGAATACATCATGGGATTGGGAACAGTCGATGAGCGCATGCTGATATTGATTGATATTGAGAAGCTAATGAGCAGCAGTGATATGGGCTTAATCGAGCGGAATATTAATTAAAGAAGCGCTGAGCAATAGTGTGAAGAGTAGGTGAAAATCGACCTGATCGGCTGCTACTAAAAAATGGTAGTAGGCGCAAGCGCTGACGGTGTATTGGAAAATGCATCAATTCAGCTACTCAATTTGATGGATTTTATATGAGTAGCAACACTACAAAAGATTAATGGGAATAGTGCAGTATTTCCTCTTATTTGAATGGATATACTATGGAAATGACTTCAGGAATTGAAGATGCTTCTGAAAACAGAACGCGAGAATATACGTTCACCCAATCTGATTTCGAGCGTATTAAAAAGCTGATATATAAGCATGCAGGAATTTCACTTTCTGCCAGTAAACAAAATATGGTTTATAGCCGACTTGCGCGGCGTGTGCGTGCCAATGGTTTTAATACTTTTCATGAGTATTTAAATTTCCTTGAGCGTGGCAGATCGGAAGAATGGGAAGCTTTTACAAATGCCTTAACAACTAATTTAACGGCTTTTTTTCGTGAGCAACATCACTTTCCCATCCTTGAGAAGCATGTAGAACAACGTGAAAATCAAAAAAAGATTCAACTCTGGTGTAGTGCGTCTTCTACGGGAGAAGAGCCTTATTCTATGGCTATGGCGATGGTGCAGGCTTTCAAAACATTTGCGCCACCGGTTCATATTCTGGCAACCGACCTGGATACAAATGTTCTTGCAAAAGCGCAATTGGGAGTTTATTCGCTTGATAAACTAGAAAAAATACCTAAAGAAAGGCTTAAGCAATTTTTTTTAAAAGGTAAAGGGCATCATGCGGGCTCAGCAAGAGTACGCCCAGAGCTCCGAAATATGATTACTTTCCGACAACTGAATCTGTTGGATGAAAGTTGGCCAATACGCGGTCCATTTGATGCGATATTTTGTCGTAACGTGATGATATATTTTGATAAGCCGACTCAATACAAAATTCTGAAGAGATTTGTACCGTTATTAGCTCCAGATGGCTTGTTGTTTGCTGGTCATTCCGAAAGCTTTCAGCATGCAGTTGATTTATTTAAGTTGCGTGAGAAAACTGTGTATGAGTTAGCCAATAAACTGAGGTAATAGCATGACTGAGATCATCGATGATCAAGTTGCAACCAACTTTTATTTTGATAAATACTTCAATAATCAGGCTGTTAAATTGTTGCCGGGTGAATACTATGTTACAGACAAAGATATGATGCTGGTGACAGTACTTGGTTCATGTGTGGCTGCTTGTATTCGTGATTGTCAAAGTGGCATTGGTGGTATGAATCACTTCATGTTGCCAGAAGGAGGCGGGGATGCAGGTAGTCCATTGAATGCTACAGCTCGTTATGGGACTTATGCAATGGAGATACTGATAAATCAGTTATTGAAACTGGGAGCGCGTCGATCCAATCTTGAAGCCAAAGTATTTGGTGGAGGAAATGTTTTGGATGGATTGACAGTAGCAAATGTCGGGCAAAGAAATGCTGATTTTGTTCTAAAATTTTTACAGCTCGAGAAGATTAGAGTGGTTGCACAAGATCTCGTTGATGTGTTCCCACGGAAAGTTTATTTCTTTCCAAAAAATAATAAGGTGATGGTGAAAAAATTACGGAATGTGCGAAATACGACTGTATCCCAACGTGAGAAAGATTACAGATTGCGTTTGCATAAGGTTGATTCAGGTGGAGAAGTGGAATTGTTTTCTTAAAGAGATTTTTTTTCTGAATTGAATTGGGTACTTATCATGAAAAAAACTAGAGTTCTGGTTGTCGATGATTCAGCTTTAATACGTAAGCTATTGAGCGAAGTTATTAATAGCCAACCTGATATGGAAGCAATTGGAGCTGCGCCAGATCCACTAGTGGCGCGTGAAATGATTCGCGAAATGAATCCTGATGTGTTGACGCTGGATGTTGAAATGCCGAAAATGGATGGGCTTGATTTTCTGGAAAAACTAATGAGATTAAGACCAATGCCAGTAGTTATGGTGTCAACTCTAACCGAGAGAGGCTCGGATGTAACATTTCGTGCGCTTGAGTTGGGCGCGGTTGATTTTGTTGCTAAGCCAAAAATTGATATTGCGTCAGGACTGAAGGAATATGGTGTTGAGATTGCGAATAAGATTCGGATTGCAAAATCAGCAAAACTCAAAAAGCATGTGCCTATTCTTGCTACAAAAAGCGCTTCGGCTGATGTGGTACTACCGGCAGTATGTAATCGCGTTGCTTCAACAGAGAAACTGATTATTGTTGGTGCTTCAACCGGAGGTACGGAGGCAATAAAGGAGTTTCTAATACGGATGCCACCAGATTCACCGGGTATTTTGATTACACAACATATGCCTGAAACATTTACTAGATCATTCGCTAATCGATTGAATAGTCTTTGTAGAATATCAGTAGCTGAGGCGCAGGGTGGAGAAAGAGTGCTTCCAGGTCATGCATTTATAGCGCCCGGCCATTCACATTTATTACTTCGGCGTAGCGGTGCAAACTATATGACTGAGTTAAATCAGGGTGAGCTGGTCAGTCGACATAGACCGTCTGTTGATGTACTATTCCGATCAGCAGCCAATAGTGCGGGTAGAAATGCAATTGGTGTTATCCTGACAGGCATGGGTAAAGATGGTGCTGCTGGGATGATGGAAATGCACAAAGCAGGGGCTTATAATTTTGCTCAAGACGAAGCAAGTTGTGTTGTTTTCGGTATGCCTAAAGAAGCAATTGCAGCTGGTGGGGTAGACGAAATAGTGTCTCTAAACGATATGGCCAGATGTGTTTTGTCTAAATTGTCAGGTATGGGCAAGCACACTAATCGAATCTAGCATAGATTTTATTACTTTTTGACTTGAAAGAAGATAAAAAGTATATCTCGATGAATAGGAATTTCACTCAATTTATCATTTTCTTGGGTATCAGCTTGCTGGTAAGCTGTAGCTCTGTTCAGGAAAGAAAATCGATTAAGTTCGAATCAGCTACTGAATCCAATAGATTAACAGACTCCAGTCACGTTAAAAGCGTACTTTATTCACAATTTTATGATTGGCAAGGTGTGCGCTATAAACGAGGTGGATTGAGTCAACATGGAATTGATTGTTCGGGTTTTGTGCATCTGACATTTAAATCGAAGCTTGGGTTGCATTTGCCTAGAACAACTGGAATGCAGTCAAGATTGGGTAAAGAAGTCAGGCGAGATGATTTAAAAGCTGGAGATTTGATCTTTTTTAGAACAGGCTTAAACTCAAACCACGTGGGGATTTATTTGGAAAAAAATAAATTCTTACATGCTTCTCAAAAGAAAGGTGTCACGATATCTCGGTTAGATAATGTTTATTGGAAATCTAACTATTGGAAATCTGTTCGGATATGATTTAATTTATAGAAAATCTATACTTCTTCTGATATTTTGTTAATTTAAAACAGAATGCTAAACGGCTTATATGATGGGCGTCAAAGCTCAGTGAGAAAAATATAAGTTGTGACCTTTGCAAAATGCCGCGACTTTCTCATTTTGGTATAATTGTGTCTTAATTTTTTTAGAGACCCATTATTTTTTAGCCATTTTCCGCAAATGAGCCAGGGATTATTACGCCCAACCGGCGATTTCTGCTCAAGAGGGCGCAATATTCCTATGTTTGCGTAATCATTCGGTGGTCGGCGAAGAGTTTTGGTAACCTTTTCAGGTTATACGCCATAGCCAGCAGCATATGCCAGGCATGCGCTTTGGCCAATCCGCGGTAACGCAGGATTCTGGCATTGAACCAACGTGCCTGACTGCCAAAAGTGCGTTCTACCACGTAACGGGATTTCGTAATCAGGCTGTTGCGTTGTAACTGCCGCCGCGTCAAAGGATTATTCCTGGCGGCCTTATCCTGAATGCCGTTTTTAATGCCGCGTGATTTCAGCGCAGCGCGATGTTTTTGGCTGCTATGCGCCTTGTCAGCATGAACACGAGTTCCTGGCCGAATATCTGCTTTATCGAGCAGATCCAGCAAGTTGTTCAGAGGTTATTCCAAATAAACATCAAGCTTTGCCAAACATTCGCTATTTCGTTATTGGTACACACGGGAAGCCAACCGGAGTAACTGGGAACTGATATAAAGTCCGGATTCACGCGCGACTTTCAGATTAACTTTAAAAACAATTTTTTCGTTTTTTAAGCTCATGTTAATCATCACTCCCTGGACGGCTACATTGGGGCTATCAGCAAGCGTAAGAATGGGTTTGTTCTGCAGGCTATCTAAAATAACCGCTAAACTACTCATGCTTGATTTAGAGATAAAAACAACCTGGCATTCATTCAGTTTCCTAAGATCGCTAATGCGCCGCACTCTGATTGGGCGATTGTTATAGGGTTTATTTTGTAACTGATCAATGCTGTCACCGAAATAATCTTCCCCATAAATACAAAGATCGATTGTTTTCAGGGCGTCATCCGGCCAATCGGTAAATGCGATAAAGTTAGCAACAAAAGCCACTTTAACTCGATATTCGACACTGTCCTCAGCGTGATCAGCTGAATGAACCAGCGCGCAATTGAAACTCAGGTATAAGACTAATACGCAATGACAGACAATTCGTTTCACGAATCCATCAGATCGAGTTGGTCTATTAAGTAGAATCAATCTAATCATTCCTGTTAGAAACGCCACTGCGCTCCCACATAAACCCCTCGAGGAATAAGTGTTGAAACCGAAGATAGCGTATCGGCCTCAAATTCCCGGTGGCTCCCACTCAACAGATTTTGCCCCACGGCAAATAATTCGACGTTACGCATCGGCTTCCATATCAGTTTTGCGTCCATCGCGGCATAGCTTGGAATATTATAAAATGAGATATTACTGGTGTAACGCAACCAAAGATTCAGTTCCAGTTTTTCAGTGATGTCGTAATTCGAGCGGAAGGATAATTGATGCTGAGGGTTAACTTTACTCGCGCCACCTGATGTCGGATCAAAATTTCTAAATAATTCGTTTGAGAGAGAAGTGTGTATATTCAGATAGCTATAATTGCCCTGTAATCGCCATTTCTCGAGCGGCTTCCAATCTGCCGCCACTTCAAACCCATAAGTCAGCGCAGCAGCCTTGTTGTTAGGGAATATTGGCAGTATCAGCTGTTGCGGTAATCCTGAACTGAGTGCTAATGCGCCAAAACTAAAATCACGTAGATTACTGTAATCGTTAACGAATCCGGCAATATCAATTGATGCCCGCGAGGAAAATTGATGGCGATAGCCTAATTCATAGGCCAGCAATTTTTCTGAATCAAAGCTATTAATGCCTTGCAATATGCCATGAATAGAAACAGGCAGATTGGACATTCCCAGTAAATTCGTTAAATTCCCATAGGTAACACGAGCATCTTGTTCAGTGCGCGAAGGTGTTCGCACTGCACGTGAAATGGCTATCCAAACTGAATTCTGGCTGTTGGGAACCCACGTTAAGCGCGTGCTAGGTTGTATCTCCAGACCGGTAAAATCGTTGTGATCGACACGAGTACCCAGCGAGAACAATAAGTGCTTTGGTATCAGCGCAACCTCGTCACGAATGAAACCGCTAAAGAAATGATTGGTTCTTTCCTGTGGATTAAACTGCATAATTTCAGTATTGATCACTTTGTTATGATTGGCTCGATAGTGACCTCCCCAGATTAAATTATGTTTATCGAACAGTGGAAAGCGATGCTGAAAATCAATATCGACACTCTCAGCTTTGTACTCCATAATAGGTAGCAATCGGAAATGATTGCGATCATAAGCGGCTTGGAACATCAACGAAGATTGATCCGAGAAAACACGGTCCCAGCGGAAACGCATATATCCGCCTTCTTGAGTCCCTATTTGTATAGGGTTGGATATGGGATAATTCTGAGAGGTTGTATTTCCGGTAGCATTAAAGAAGCCCTCCCCTTGTAGCGTAAACTGATCAATCCCACGAGCATGATCCAGGCGAAATCCTCCTCTGACCGAATGCCATTGATCATGTGCATTCCCTCCTGACAGGGAAACCGTGTTATCGCGGGAAAATCCTTTGGCATAAATCCGAAAGGGCGTATCTTCGTTAATCTTTCCGCCGTAACGGGCACTTCCAAAACCGTGCTCAAAACTGCCTCCGCCGGCTGTCAGCAACGCACCTTGGGTGCTGGCAGCGTTTTTGGTGATGACATTAATGACGCCATTGACTGCGTTGGTTCCCCAGACTGTTGCCGCAGGACCACGAATAATTTCGATACGCTCGATATCTTCCATAAGCGTATCCTGTTGCGCCCACAAGGTACCTGCAATCAATGGGGAGTAATCGCTACGTCCATCAATAAGCACCTGTACCTTATCAGCAGAGAATCCATTGAAACCACGGATACTGACAGCCCATTTGTCGGTACCGATACGCTCAACTTGCACACCGGGTGCCATGCGCAGAGCATCCGGGATACTGGTCGCACCGGATCGACGTATATCGTCTTGCGTGATCACAAATACAGCCGAGGCCACTTCAGTCAGTTTTTGCGAATGTCTGGACACTGAAGACACATTGACCACTTTAATGTTCATCAATTCCTGCAGACTGAGATCCAGAAACTGATTATTAGCTGACTTACCATTAGCAAGCACCAAACTTGCGAAACTGCAAAAAATCGCGAAGACCACGAATTTCAGGCTAGCTATTATTTTTAACAATGGATAGCTTGCAGTCATACACAATTTGATTGCCAAAGCATTGAGGTGATGGGTGTTTACTAACATGTAAGCTTCTGTATTAAAGTGTAAGAATTTTTACTACGCGAACGTTACTCCTTTCTTTCCAAGACTTACCATCATAAATTCTTATGTACTCAACCCATATGTCTATTAACAGGAATTTATAGGTTCTTTTCCCTCATTGGCATCAGGTGAATGAAACTGATCTCTTAATCGAACTTGAACAATCTAACAGGCGTTGAAAAATGTTTTCGAGCCAGCCGGTACCAGCAGAAAACAGGCTAAAAAGCGCAGCTTATTCATAATAAGTGAGCATCCTGTGTCTGTTTTTAACACCGTAGCGGCAACACAGGCAGTTTTTCAACAAGCATGGGTGTTTTAGGCTCTGGTATTTTTACACCGCTATTTACATCTCCAGATCAATCGTCGAGAATAATTCCTGTTGACACGCTTGTTTACCTTGTGTTGGACTTTACCAGTGGTCGAAGGTGAAGCCCCTATTTTATTATCAATTCAACGTAGTATCAGGGGTTTTTCAACAGGCCGTCTGAATTACTACAATTTACGTGATTTTGCAAAGATCTCATACCGTATTCGAACATTGCAGCACATATCACTTCACTGGAGAAATTGCATATGCGAGTTCTTCTTAAGAAGATATCGATATTGGCGTTAATAGATCATTCGATAGTTTTTCGCTAAGGAATGTGTGTGGTCAGTACTTATAATCACTGGTTAGTCGCGTTGTCTCTTATAGTAGCGACACTTGCCTCTTACACCACGCTTGATCTGTCAGGTCACATTTCCGCATTGACTCGACCTAAGCTCCGTCACGTTTGGCTCGTCGGTGGTGCGACAGCAATGGGGATCGGCATCTGGTCAATGCATTTTATTGGAATGCTCGCTTTTTCTCTGCCAATCCCGCTTGGCTATGATTTTGTAACTACCGGCTATTCGATGTTGATCGCCATACTACTTTCCTACTTCGTGCTGTATATCGTCACGCAAACGAAACTGACATTTTTTCGTCTTATTATAGGTAGCACCTTGATGGGCCTCGGTATCTCCGGAATGCATTATACCGGCATGAGCGCCATGCAAATGCATCCCGCGATCCACTACGATCCGGTGTTGTTTATCACTTCGATTGCCATTGCCATCATTGCGGCTAGTGCTGCCCTGTGGATTGCATATATGCTCTGTGACACAAGCCAGCCTCACTTGATCGCCAAGCGTATCGGCGCGGCTTTTCTGATGGGTATCGCAATTACCGGGATGCACTATACAGGTATGGCCGCCGCCCATTTTTCGTACGATGCGGTAAGCAACGCGGCGAATGACGTCGATTCGCAATGGCTTGCCATTACGATTGTTTTCTTCACATTCGTGATCCTGATTGTGACGCTCACGTTGTCGCACTTTGATGCAAGATCGAATTTTCTTGCCGGCTCAGTATCTCAGCTTAGCGATGAAATCATCCGCTTGGCGACGATCGATACATTAACGAATCTACCGAATCGTTGGACGCTTATGGAGCGGATCGAGCGCACGATTAACGTCTCCAGACATCATCAGAGCATGTTTGCTATCCTGCTCATGAATCTCGATGGATTCAAGACTATCAACGACTCGGTTGGGCATTCGGCAGGCGATAAAATCCTGAAAGCATTCGCACAGGAATTGTTGCATTGCGTGCGTGGCAGCGACACTGTTTCCCGACTGAACGGTGATGAATTTGTAGTATTGCTCGAAAATCTGACGTCTCCGGACGATGCTGCAGAAATGGCGGAAACTGTACTCATCCGCATGCGTCAATGCTTATGGAACGATAGTCTGCCACTGCAGGTAATACCAAGCATCGGCATTTCACTGTTCCCGCAAAATGGTGATACCGTCGAGACACTGCTAAAAAACGCAGACGACGCGATGTACGAAGCAAAACGTAGCGGACGCAACACATACCGCTTCTTCGAGGCGAGCATGAATGAAGCAGCAATCCGTACTTTACAGATCCAGCATGCCTTGCATGAAGCACTCAAAGCCGACTATTTTTCCCTGCATTTCCAGCCAAAATTCCGTGGTGACAATGGCGAACTGGCCGGTGCAGAAGCACTGCTCCGTTTGCAGCATCCAAGGTTCGGACTCTTGCCGCCCATGGAGTTTATCCCAATCGCCGAACGTTCCGGGCAAATCGTTCCGATAGGCTATTGGGTCCTGCGCGAAACATGTCGACAAATACGCCGCTGGAAGGAAAATGGTTTGCCAGCGATCAAAGTGGCTATCAATTTGTCGCTTCGTCAATTGGAGCAATCGAGTCTGGTCACCACAATGCTAGATATCGTCCAATCTGAACAAGTCCCTTGCGAACAAATCATATTCGAAATCACCGAGACCGTGGCGATGCAAGATGCACCAAAAATGATCAGCATGATCCGCGAGTTCCAAGAAAGTAACTTCGAGATCGCAATCGATGATTTCGGAACCGGCTATTCAAGCCTCGCCTATCTGCAACGCTTTCGCGCTAAACAACTAAAGATAGATCGTTTTTTTATCAGTAGCTTAAATGGATGCGATCACGAAAGTAGCGCCATCGTCTCCGCGATAATCAAGCTTGCCCATACACTCGGAATGGATGTAGTGGCTGAGGGTGTCGAAACAGATGTGCAGCTGGTGGAATTAAAGGACATGATGTGCGACGAAGTTCAAGGATTCTTACTTGGCAAACCTGTAACAGCGGAAGAATTCGGTGCGTTACTGCAACAGCAAACGATGTTAGACAGTGTGTCGTCACGAGATCTTGAGTCAAAGTGCGAGACAACTGATTTAGACGGCGGCAAGGAAGAAAGAGAGGTGATATGTGCTGTCAAAAATGGAATCCATCGGTTTAAGTGTAGTAATTCAGACGGCCTGTTGAAAACCCCCTGATACTACGTTGAGTTGATAATAAAATAGCGGCTTCACCTTCGACCATTGGTAAAATCCAATGCAAGGTAAATAAACGTGTCAACAGGAATTATTCTCGACGATTGATCTGGAGGAGACCTCTGCATAACTGGCTTTATCGAATGTGTGTACTCTGTAAGCATTTGATTTAATTGTGATTAAAATGAACAGAAAAGCTCAAAAACACAGTTATGCAGAGATCTCAGGCCGTCTGAATTACTACAGCTTATTAAGCTTTACTAATACTCTGTGGTCTTGCCACGGGGTTGTTTGTTGTCGATTCTGCCAAACGCTCTAAATAACGAATAATTTAAGTTCCAGAAACCAATAAAATAAAAATACGCACAGCTCTCTATTCCCTATCGACGATTACATGCTCCTTTTGTGCACTCAGTGTACCTTGCTCAATAATTGCCAGTGTTAATCGAGAAACTGCCACGCGCTTACCAGTAGTTTCTTCAATAATATCCGTTTGCCAGACTTGTGTACGACGACCAGTATGTAACGGCGTACAAATGCCTATCACATGCCCTTTAGTAACTGCGCGAATGTGATTGATATTCAGTTCCAGTCCAACCGCGCGATATTTTTCTGGATCTATTGTCATCCAGCCTGACACACTACCCAGTGTTTCTGACAAGACACAACTCGCTCCACCATGCAGAATACCGAATGGCTGAGTTGTACGTTTATCGACTGGCATACGTCCTTTAAGAAAATCCGCTCCTAACTCGGTAAACTGTATGCCAATATGCTCTCCCATATTGGCATTACGCAAACCCTCCAGATAATCAATAGTATAATCTTTAAACCAAATAGCACTCATTCAATACTTCCTTTTTATTATTTTTAATAACGCTTGAGCAACAATATTCCCATTTCATATTCGTATTACGTTGAAGTCAATCAGGTTGATAACCTCCTCGATTATACTGTAGCTATAAAGTGCAGCATACTTCTGCAAGAGTGAGAATGGTTAAAGAATAAATGTATAGGCAATCTTGAATCACTTACAATTTGCTAAAGATTCTTTTCCTTGGGAGGATAGAATAACGCAATTATCCCAACGGGGAGCATTCGACTATTACATAGATAAGGGAGAGGTGAATGGAGCAAAACATCGTCTTTCTCTACAAAGAACAAGATAAAAAACCTGTCATTTGAAAGAATCTAAGACCATCTTGGCAAAAAACTTTAGGTTATGCGGAGGTCTTTAGCTGACGCAGTTCTTCTTTTGGTTTGCCTGGGTTCTTTACATACCGCTCAACTACATCCCAATCCGCTCTTCCCCTGCAGTTACAACATAATAGCCATCCGTCCATAACTCACCACCCCACAGGAAGATCTGTGCAACCTGGCTAAAGAAAGGCAAGAGGGCGCAGTTTGGCTACCGCAGTTACCTGGTGGTGGACGCACAAGACGTCTATGTGCGGGGGATTCACACCGCTCCTGCCAACCAGAGCGAAATGATGCATTTCGAAGCAGCGTTTGGGATACCGGTTTATCCGAGATTCAATGGTCAACTTTATCGATGACTCCCTAAAATTCAGCTGTATAGACCTTGGGTTTTTCTTGGTTCATTTAAATACACTCCTTCTTTCAGTTATTTTAAGGAATGTGTCCGGTCTAGTGTAGCCACATCATCAGGTTCTGGTACGGCGCTTCACGGCATAACCATACTGGATTGGCCAGGTTGGCTCGCCCCCTAGCAGTTGCTGGGCTTTAATTGCCCAATACGGTTCTCTTAGCAATTCTCGTCCAATAAAAACTAAATCCGCTTCTCCTCTTGTGATGATTTCATCTGCATATTGCTGATCAGTAATCAGACCTACGCCACCTGTGCAAATTCCCGTCTCTTCACGGATTCGTTTGGCAAAAGGAATCTGATATCCCCTGGCGACTGGAATCTTTGCATCAAGCGTTGTTCCACCGGAGGAAACATCTATCAGATCCACACCAAGTTCCTTCAATCGTCCGGAAAGAACGACGGATTGCTCAATGTCCCATCCTCCTTCCATCCAGTCGGTCGCAGATATCCGAACAAAAAGCGGCAGTTGTTTCGGGATAATGTTGCGTAGCCGCTCTGAAACCCGTAGCAAGAATCGCATGCGATTTTCCAGGCTGCCACCGTAGTCATCATTACGATGGTTGCTGATCGGTGAGAGAAACTCATGAAGTAAGTAGCCATGCGCAGCATGCAGTTCGATCACTTTGAAGCCAGCTATCAGAGCACGTCGTGTACCCGCTTCCCATGCAGCGATGCATTGTTCGATATCTGCCTCAGATAGAGTTGTCGGAACTGGGTCATCCTTATCGAGCGGAAGCGGACTGGGACCCACAACAGGCCAGCCGCCTTCAGCGACCGTCTTCAGGCTACGTCCGCCAGACCATGGTGAATCACAACTCGCTTTGCGCCCAGCGTGGGCGAGTTGGATGCCGGGAACCGCACCTTGTGTTTCCAGGAACCGCGCGATGCGCGCCAGTGGCTCGATATGTTCATCTTTCCATATTCCTATGTCGCTAGGCGTAATACGCCCTTCGGCAGAAATCGCTGTGGCCTCGACGAATACCAGACCAGCGCCGCCCATTGCCCGGCTGCCGAGGTGGACCAGATGAAAATCTGTGGCAAATCCATCTTGCGCGGAATACATGCACATGGGTGACATCGCGATTCGGTTACGGAAGGTAACGCCACGAATGGTCAATGCGGTCAACAGATCTACCTGAGGAATTTCCCGGTCGTGTTCGCAATGACATTGGGCTTCATCCATAGTTTGAGTGGCGAATTGGCTGATGGAAGCGGACGAATCAAGTAAGTGATTTTTTTCAGTGAAATTTGACTTGCTCATGTAAGGTTTCTCGGAATTGTTCTGCTCATAATCGGACATGAGATTGTCCCTTTGGAAAAGTGAATAAATTATGCGTTTTATATATGAGCTATTGGTTTATCTGTAAATAAGTAATCTTTTAATTCTTTATCAAAGCTAGGGTCTTGCCTTCTGATCCATTCAAGCACCATTGCTGCGTGCTCTTTTTCCTCGTCTCGATTATGTGCAAGAATCGCTTTTAATTCTTCATTTTTGCACGCATCAACTGTATCCCTCCAACCCCACCACCTACCCACATTCTTTCAACAATGCTTCAATAGCCTCTGGTGCGAACGGCAGCAATTCATCGATCCGGCTGTTAGGCCAGGTGGGGAGTTTATCGAGGGTGTCGG
>JAGOKN010000107.1 GCA_017994575.1 Nitrosomonas sp. | reverse complement strand
TGGTCTTTTTAGGGCGTGCCGCTGACTCAATCAGCGTGGCATCAATGACCGCTCCCGTCGCACCCTTGATCATCAATCCGTGTGATTGAAGCTGTTCATTGATAGAGGATAGCAAATCATCTAGCCGGTTGCTGGTCACCAGCCGGTTACGGAATCGGCACAAAGTGGTTTCGTCCGGTATCGCGTCCGACAAGGACAAGCCACAAAATTGTAGAAAATCAATCCGTATACACAGTGATTGCTCCAACGCGGAATCCGATAAACTATGCCACTGACCCAGCAGGATCGCTTTGAACATCAACAGCGCATCAAACGGTTCCTGTCCTCCACCATGCGATAATTCGCGCTTGTATAAACCCGTAAGCTTCGGACGTAACTCCTCCCACTTAATCAGCGCATCAATCTTCATCAGAACATTGTCTCGCTTCAATCGCTCTGACAATTCCAGTGCTCCAAAACTCATCTGCATCTTTTGCCCCAACTCTCTTTTAACTACCTCTATTTTAGAGGGTTATTGCAATGGCAGGGGAGGTTGTGCAGGAGTCTTACCGAAGAACAAAGCGCGGATCCGGATGCGACCTGGCTAAAGAAAGGCAAGAAGTCGCAGTTTGGCTACCGCAGTTACCTGGTGGTGGACGCACAAGATGGCTATGTGCGCGGGATTCACACCGCTCCTGCCAACCAGAGCGAAATGATACATTTCGAAGCAGCGATCGATGGTGCGCATATCGAGGCGAATCGGGTGTATGCGGACAAGGGATCGGGAAGCCAATGCCAATCGACAGTTTTTAAGAAAGCAAAAGATCAAGAGCGCAATCATGCATCGCGCGTACAAGAACAAACCGCTCTCGGCACGCCAGAAGCTGGCGAATCAATTGATCAGCAAAAAACGCTACATTGTCGAACAGTGTTTCGGCACAATCAAACGCTTATTCAGAATGGGACGCGCCAGCTACTTCGGTACGGTAAAAGTCAACGCCCAAGTCATACTGAAAAGTATCTGCATGAATCTGAAAAAAGCAGCCAACAAAATCTTCGTAGATCAACCATTAAGGGGCGCAATCCGTCCAAATGTTACATAAGGGGGAAAAACTCCCCTAAAAAAGGAGAAAAACTTCACTTTCTACCAAAATGACGTGCAATCAGCATCATTTGAAAATTTTTCTCTGTCACTACGGCTAAATTCTCGCGGCTGTGCAGAGGTCTCCGTTAGGCTATAAATCACCAATGCAGTTTCTAAATGATTGGCTAATCACTCAACAGAAACATAAACTGATAGCATAAAACTGTTCGACCGTTGGAAGACGAAAAACAGGGGGAACCTCACGAATTTATTTGTATGAAATTCGGATTCCTTGAGAATTGGCATACTTCAGGTTGAAAATATTCACATCAGCTTAACTGGAATTTCATTGACTGGATAGGAGTATTTAAACTAGAATAACGAACTTTTTAAGCAATATGGTTTCCGCTTACTATTCTAAAGTAAGTTATGTCTTGGATAAAAAATAGGCCACTTAAAGTGGTGATTTGTACGCAATTGACTATTACGGTAGTTGTCGCGATAGTGATTGGGTTTTGGTTGGGTATACATGGAGTAGTGTCGGTGATTTTGGGAGGTATGGTTAGTTCTGTGTCTTCAGCGGCATTTGCGATTATTATATCTAGGCACAAAGGATATTCAGCTAGCGATATAGTTAGGACGGCTCTAAGAGCAGAGGCAGTAAAAATAATCATAATAATAATTTTGTTATGGGCTGTACTTAAAAATTATGAAAATATAAATGTATATGCTTTTATCGGAGTTTTTGTTGTGACAATTTTGGCGCACAGCGTAGCGCTCCTTGTGGCAGATAATATAAACAACAAGATAAATTAATAAAAGTAAAATAGGTGGCGAATGGCATCAAGTACAGAGCTTACACCAACATCATACATAGATCACCATTTAACTAATTTGACAACCCAAGTCAATGATGGTGCATTTTGGGTGTTGCATGTCGATACAATTGTTACATCAATTATCCTTGGAATTATAAGTTTTGGCTTTATTTGGTTGGTGGTGAGAAAAGCGACATCAGGAGTGCCATCAAAGTGGCAAGCATTTGTGGAGCTTGCGGTTGAGTTTGTTGATAATGAAGTTAAGAATACATTTCACGGGAATCGACATGTATTTGTTGCACCTACTGCGCTAACAGTGTTTGTGTGGGTTCTTATGATGAACGCTATGGATATTTTGCCTATTGATATTCTGGCGTGGGTTTACGAGCATTTATTTGGTTTGCATAACTGGAGATCTGTTCCGACAACAGATGTAAACACAACTTTTGCTTTAGCTCTGTCAATTTGGTTTTTAATGATATTCTTCAGTCTAAAAGTAAAAGGATTTGGTGGATGGATGCATGAGCTTTTCTGCACTCCATTTGGAAAGAATCCGCTACTATGGATTTTAAACTTGCTTTTCAATTTTATTGAATATGTTTCTAAACCTTTGTCGCATTCATTGCGATTGTTTGGAAATATCTATGCAGGAGAGATTATTTTCTTGTTGCTAGGAATGTGGGCCGCTACGGGAGTGACTGGCGCATTCTTTAGTGCAATTTTGGGTGCTGGATGGGCGATATTCCACATATTGATAGTTACTTTGCAGGCGTTTATATTTATGATGTTAACTGTAGTGTATATATCGATGGCACATGAGTCACATTAACAAAAAAGTTTTACTTGTTGCAAAATCATTAACTAATCTTAATAAAAGGAAATTAAAATGGATAATTTACAGTACTTGGCAATGATTCAAGCGTATACCGGAATAGGTATTGGTTTGATGATTGGGCTTGGTGCAGCTGGGGCTTGTATAGGTGTTGGCGTTATGTGTAGTAGATTTTTGGAGGGAGCTGCACGTCAACCAGAAATGATACCTACATTGCAAGGTAAAGTATTCCTTTTGCTGGGTTTAACCGATGCGTCATTTATTATTGCTGTTGGCTTGGCAATGTTATTTGCTTTCGGAAATCCACTGCTCGCAGTTATTCAATAATAGCACCTTGTTGAACAGATCTGATATTACAGGCTTGTCATGAATATTAACTTTACTTTAATTTCTCAGGCGATAGCCTTTTCAATATTTATTTGGTTTACAGTTAAATATGTGTGGCCGCCATTGTTGCGTGCTATTGAGGACCGTCAGAAAATGATTGCTGATGGATTGGCTGCTGGTGAACGTGGACGTCACGAATTAGAATTGGCAAGTCAGCGATCATCTGATGTCATAAAAGAAGCAAAGCAAAGAGCGGCAGAGATAGTTCTACAGGCAGAAAAAAGAGCAACTGAAATAATAGAAGAAGCAAAAAATACCGCAAAAGAAGAAGGGGAAAGAATCGTTGCTGGTGCTAAAGCTGATATAGAGCACGAGATGTTCAGTGCAAAAGAAGTGTTAAGGCAGCATGTGGCAGAATTGGCTATTGCAGGAGCGACTAAAATACTGCGTCGAGAAGTGGATTTAAAAACACATGCAGACATGCTCGCTACGATAGAGGAAGATTTAAAATAATGGCTGAAGCAATTACTGTTGCAAGACCTTATGCAGAAGCAATTTATAAATTGGCAATTGCAAATGGTCAATTGGTTAAATGGTCTAAAATGTTGCAATTGGCGGCGATGATTTCGACAGATAAACATATTAAGATGTTAATAGGAAATCCACTGGTGTCAGCGAAGCAGCTTGGTGAGATAGTTTTTGATATTGGTCAGAAAGAATTTTCTGCTGATATCCATAATCTTATTAAGCTATTGGCAGAAAATAAGCGCATATTAGTAATGCCCCAAATCAGTTACCTATTCGAGCAATTAAAAGCCAAACACGAGGGTGTACTGGAGGCTAGAATAGTAAGCGCTTTTGCAATAGATAATACACAACTAAAGAAATTGGTAGATGATCTAGAGAAAAAGTTTAAGCAAAAAATAGAAGCTCAAGTTGCGATTGATCCAGAATTAATAGGTGGATTCAAAGTTGAAATTGGTGACGAGATATTAGATACGTCAATTCGTGGAAAACTTGAAGCCATGGCTATTGCCCTTAAAAGCTAGGAGTTAAAAATGCAGTTAAATCCATCCGAAATCAGTGAACTGATAAAAAAAAGGATTGAAGGACTTTCTGATACGATAGAGATTCGTACGCAGGGAACCATCGTGTCGGTCACAGATGGAATTGTGCGAATACATGGATTATCAGATGTAATGCAAGGTGAAATGCTGGAATTTCCAGGTAACACATTTGGTTTGGCATTAAATCTAGAGCGTGATTCGGTCGGCGCAGTTATTATGGGTGCTTATGAACATATTTGCGAAGGCGATATAGTTAAATGTACAGGGCGTATTCTAGAAGTACCCGTTGGTGAAGGGTTGCTAGGGCGCGTTGTTAATGCGTTAGGTCAACCGATAGATGGTAAAGGGCCAGTAATAGCAGATAGATCTGAACCGATTGAGAAAATTGCGCCGGGGGTTATCTGGCGTCAATCAGTTGATCAACCAGTTCAAACAGGTTTAAAGTCAGTTGATTCGATGGTTCCTGTAGGGCGAGGGCAGCGTGAGTTGATAATTGGTGATCGACAAACAGGGAAAACAGCGGTAGCAATCGATGCAATTCTGAATCAAAAAGGACAGAATATGTTTTGCATATATGTCGCAGTGGGGCAGAAAGCATCTTCAATTGCGAATGTGGTTCGTAAACTGGAAGAGCATGGTGCTATGGAATACACCATTGTCGTAGCTGCGACTGCATCTGAGTCTGCAGCGATGCAGTTTATAGCTCCATATTCAGGCTGTACTATGGGTGAGTATTTCCGCGATAAGGGGCAAGATGCACTGATTGTTTATGATGACTTAACTAAGCAGGCATGGGCTTACAGACAAATATCTCTTCTACTAAGGAGACCTCCAGGTAGAGAAGCATATCCAGGAGATGTGTTTTATTTACACTCACGATTACTTGAAAGAGCGGCAAGAGTGAGTACGGCTTATGTAGAGAAAGCGACCAATGGTGCGGTTAAGGGTAAAACAGGATCTTTGACCGCACTACCAATCATTGAGACTCAAGCTGGTGATGTAACAGCTTTCGTGCCAACAAATGTAATATCAATTACAGATGGACAAATATTTCTAGAAACGGATTTGTTTAATGCAGGTATAAGACCCGCAATTAACGCGGGTGTGTCAGTATCGCGTGTGGGCGGGGCAGCGCAAACTAAGGTAATTAAAAAATTAGGTGGCGGCATACGTTTAGCATTAGCTCAGTATCGTGAATTGGCAGCATTTGCACAATTTGCATCAGATCTGGATGAGGCAACAAGAAAGCAGTTAGAGCGCGGAAAAATGGCAACAGAACTGATGAAGCAGCCTCAATACGCAACTTTAAGTGTATCAGAAATGGCGTTAACATTATTTGCTATTAATAATGGTTATTTCGATGATGTCGAAGTGAAGCGCGCTCTAGCTTTTGAATCAGCTCTTAAAAGCTATATACGTAGCCAGCATAATGAAATTCTCGATAAAATCGAGAAAAATAAAGAGCTTGATGCTGAGACCGAGAAGCAATTGATAGCGGCAATAATTTCATTCAAGAACAGCGGAACATATTAAGCCATGGCCGGTAGCAGAGAAGTACGCAATAAAATAAAAAGTGTAAAAAATACACAAAAAATAACACGTGCTATGGAAATGGTAGCGGCGTCGAAAATGCGCAAAGCTCAAGATCGTATGAAAAAAGCAAGACCGTACGGTGAAAAGATACGTAAGGTAGCAGCGCATATGAGTAGAGCAAATACCGAATATCGCCATCCTTTCTTAACAGAAAGAGATACGGTTAAGCGTATCGGAATAGTGATCGTTACATCAGATAAAGGATTGTGTGGCGGTTTAAATACGAATGTATTGCGCAAAGTTATCGGACAAATGAAAATTTGGCAAACTGAGAATGAGCTAGTAGAAGTTTGTTGTATAGGCAATAAAGGTCTAGGTTTTATGACCAGAATCAATGCAAATGTGATCTCGCAAGTAGTGGGACTCGGAGATACACCTGATATGTCGAGGCTTATAGGTGCGGTAAAGGTTGTATTAGATGGATATTCGCAAGATAAGTTTGATAAAGTATATATATTTTATAATCGCTTTATTAATACCATGAAACAAGAACCAGTAATGGAGCAATTGCTGCCATTAACGGATGAACGTATTAAAAACGAAGAAAGCAGCAATAATGAAAAGCAGAGATTAACTTGGGATTATATATACGAACCAGAAGCGAAATCGGTTATCGACGATATAATGATACGTTATGTAGAGGCGTTGATATACCAGGCAGTCACTGAGAATATGGCATCGGAGCAATCTGCAAGGATGGTAGCTATGAAAGCTGCGTCAGATAATGCAGGAAGTGTCATTGATGAATTGACATTGATCTACAATAAGTCAAGGCAAGCAGCAATTACCAAAGAGTTATCAGAAATTGTCGGTGGTGCGGCGGCTGTTTAAACATTTTTAGTATTTAGGGAACAACAATGAGTCAAGGAAAAATTGTTCAGTGTATTGGTGCAGTGATTGATGTGGAATTCTCTCGTGAATCTATTCCAAAAGTCTATGACGCTTTAGTGATGGAAGGTTCTGAACTCACACTTGAAGTACAGCAACAACTTGGAGATGGTGTAGTCAGAACGATTGCATTAGGTTCATCAGATGGCTTGCGTCGCGGTATGATAGTTCAAAATACTGGAAAGCAGATTACTGTACCGGTTGGAACTAAAACGCTGGGGCGCATTATGGATGTTTTGGGACGTCCAATTGATGAAATGGGCGATATAGGAGCTGAACAGAAAATGTCCATACATCGTGAGGCGCCAGCATTTGATGAATTGTCAGCGTCTACCGAATTGTTAGAAACGGGTATCAAAGTAATTGACTTAATTTGTCCGTTCGCAAAAGGTGGAAAAGTTGGTTTATTTGGAGGTGCAGGTGTTGGAAAGACCGTCAATATGATGGAATTGATTCGAAATATTGCTATAGAGCACAGTGGTTATTCAGTGTTTGCAGGCGTAGGAGAAAGAACTCGTGAAGGAAACGATTTCTATCATGAGATGAAAGAATCTAAAGTGCTTGATAAAGTAGCACTAGTTTATGGGCAAATGAATGAACCTCCAGGGAATAGATTGCGAGTAGCATTAACTGGCTTAACGATGGCGGAATCATTTCGTGATGAAGGTCGAGATGTATTGTTTTTTGTAGATAATATTTATCGATACACATTGGCAGGAACCGAGGTTTCAGCATTACTTGGACGTATGCCGTCAGCAGTTGGATATCAACCTACTTTGGCTGAAGAGATGGGGCGACTGCAAGAACGTATTACATCTACAAAAACCGGTTCTATTACTTCAATACAAGCTGTGTATGTTCCCGCAGATGATTTGACAGATCCTTCACCAGCAACAACATTTGGTCACCTGGATGCAACCGTAGTTCTGTCGCGTGATATTGCTTCTTTAGGTATTTATCCTGCGGTCGATCCGTTAGACTCAACATCACGACAACTTGATCCACAAGTAGTAGGAGAGGATCATTATAATACTGCGCGTGCTGTTCAGCAAACTCTTCAGAGATATAAAGAATTAAGAGATATTATTGCCATTCTTGGAATGGATGAGTTATCACCTGAAGATAAGTTAGCAGTGAGTCGCGCACGTAAAATACAGCGATTCTTATCGCAACCGTTCAATGTAGCTGAAGTATTTACTGGTTCTCCTGGGAAATACGTTTCGCTGAAAGATACTATAAAGGGCTTTAAAGGCATCGTTGAAGGAGAATATGATGAACTTCCAGAGCAAGCTTTTTATATGGTAGGAAGTATCGAAGAAGCAGTAGAGAAAGCTAAAACACTTCAATAAAATGAGAAATTAAACAAATGGGTACCATTTTTCATCTCGATATCGTGAGCGCCGAAGAATCTATTTATTCAGGCCCGGTAGAGTTTCTCGTGGCGCCTGCACAAATGGGTGAAGTTGGAATTTATCCTCGTCATACGCCTATGTTGACAAGAATAAAGTCAGGTATAGTTCGAATCAAAACGCAGTTGAACGATGACGAACTGGTTTATGTGTCAGGTGGAATGTTGGAAGTACAACCTGATACCGTTACTATCTTGGCAGATACAGCTGTACGTAGTCAAGATTTAGATGAAGCTAAAGCTATAGAAGCCAAAAGAGCAGCAGAAGAAGCTATGAAAAATCGGGAATCTAATTTGGATTACGCAAAAGCACAAGCTGAATTAATGGAGGCAATGGCACAATTGGCTGCAATTGATAAATTAAGGAAGCGTGGTCACTAGTAGTCATCCCTAAAATACTCTTGCCGGCAATTGCTATTTTGGGAAGCTAATCAAATTTCTCTGTTGTTTATGAGAAATAACTTCCGATAATTGAAGTTTTTATCATTAAACTTGCGATTCCCCGTAGTCTTGCCACGGGGAGCATTATAGTTTGTGTTCTTGAAGTCAGCGTAGCGCGCCGTTTTTGGTTTTCTGCGCCGTAATACCCCACGGTCTTGCCGCGGGGATAGGTGCAGGGCGCGCGGAGCAAATTTATTTAGAGTAATTAATAATAGGTAAACCCCCGGCTTTGCCGGGGGACTCCCAAAGGTTTGACCGTTACGGCAGTCGTCGTAACGTTCTCGTCTCAACCACGAGACGAGGAGTCAAAAATGAAGGAGTACCAAAGT
>JAGOKN010000106.1 GCA_017994575.1 Nitrosomonas sp. | reverse complement strand
CAACGGCCTCAACCCCGCACAATGGCTAGCCGACACCCTCGATAAACTCCCCACCTGGCCTAACAGCCGGATCGATGAATTGCTGCCGTTCGCACCAGAGGCTATTGAAGCATTGTTGAAAGAATGTAGGTAGGTGGTGGGGTTGGAGGGATACGCTCGACTGAGTAAAGTTCGTACACGATGTGAACTGGGACTCGAATGTGCCGCATGGTTCATACAGAAATATTCTCTCTCCGCCTCAATGAATCACACAAAAATCAAACCATTCATAACCTAAAAATTGCTATAACCGTCTTATTGATTTCCTTCACAGAGTAGTACATTTATCATATTAATTCCATGACATTCTTCTCTATCAGAGCAAAAAAATATAATGCACTATATGCCATGTAGTTCATGAATTTATAGCTTATAAAAGGTCAAATTTCTTGGAGCAAAATGATGAGAAGTTTTTTTGGATTAATGGCAACTTCTGTTGTTGTCTGGTTTGGTTTAAGTATCGGGGCCGCGATGGCAGAAGGACTTGATGAGCAGGCAACAAACCCGGGATACTATTTTAATGACTTAAATTCCCTTTACGCTTCGATGATCCCCAAACGAAGCGATCAGGCAAATTCGATTATAGAAGGATTTAATAGTGTCCATGGCATCAAATCAGTTAACTCCCACAACAATAAATTCAAAGCGCTTCTTACAGATAAAATTAATTTTACCTCAAATCCATTCAATGAGTTTGCTGTCCTGGTTTCAAGCCTGGATATCACGACAATGCCAGCCCTGAATTTGAACTCGAATCCTTTATATACCAATTTAAACAAAAACAATCTAATTTCTACCGCTAACCCTATGCCAGAACCTGAGACTCACTCTATGTTATTAATTGGGATAGGCTTAGTGGTATTTTCGATACGGCGCAGAAGATTTATTGGTTAATCTGTAAAAGATCAACATGATTTTATTAGACTAACTTTACACAATTGCTCGGTCGGCACAAATTATCAGTAGCAACCAATCATTTTTTGAATTCAAAAACAAGAAACCGCCTTGAAAGGCGGTTTCTTGTTCCATACAAAATCTGTACGAATCTACTTTAGCATTTGTTTCTTAGTGCCCTGGTTTGCTGGTGCCACCAAATGGACGTGGATCCTGTCCTTCTTTCAGGCAATTACCATTTCCATCTACGCCAAATTGGCACTCGCCTGTCGCATTAGGATCACCCATATCAGCATTCGAACAAGCAGTAAGAAATACTACTAAAGTGGCTGCAAAAATTGATTTCATTGCTTTAATTTCCTTTTATAAATTTACCATAATTAAGCCCTGGAAATTGAGTATATAACGGAACTGACAAAATACTCAAGCACATAGCGCGTCCACTCACGGCATTCTACCCAGTTTGAATGTTAAAACATTCGGTTATCTCTATTAAAGCAAAAGGTGCTTTAATGATTAGTTCGTACATTTTGAAACCTTTGCAAAATCGCGCAAATTTTTTGGAGTGTAATTCCAGATTTATTTGCAAGTTACCGAGTATTTTTTAGCCCTTTTTTCGCAAATGATCCAGGAAAAATCACGCCAAGCCGGTTATTATCGGTTGAGAGGGCACAATATCCCTTTGTTTGTGTGATTATTCGACTGTTGGCAAAGAGTTCGTGTAGTCTTTTCAAGTTATACGCCATCGCCAGTAGACTGTGCCATGCATGTGCTTTGGCTACTCCTCTGTAACGTACAATTTTGGCATTGAACCAACGCGCCTGGCTGCCAAAGATGCGCTCTACAACATAACGGATTTTTGTGATCAGATTGTTGCGTTGTAATTGCCGGGGCATCAATGGGTTGTTCTTCACAGCCTTATCCTGAATACCGTTTTTAATACCGCGTGATTTCAGCGTAGCGCGATGTTTCCGGCTGGATATTGGCTTTATCGAGCAGATACAGCAGCGGCTTGCTGTCATGGTAATTGGCCGCAATCGTCTCAACCGCCAGCACCAAACCATTGTCATCGACTACTGTGTGTTGCTTATGTTCCAGATTCCTAACAGCAGTAATTCCGAATAAGCCGGATGCCCTGCTACATCCGATACCGGTGCATAATGCACCGGTATCGCTTCCTTTATCGAGGTTCCAGTCTATCAATACATCAATTTGCTTCAGAAAATTCCCATTCCAGGTACGGCGAGTTAGATCAGTTTCCGAAAAACTCATACCCATCACTTCAATGATTTTGTTTTAAAACATAATTATACCATCCGATTCACTGCCATAGGATCATAGCCGTGTAAAGATCTCATTTTATACATTTTTATTTCCTGATTTAGGTTTATAAGTTTATAAACCTAATGGTCTTGATACTGAGAAACCTGCTGCAATTTATGCGCTCCAGAAAAACAATTAGAACGCATTACATTCGTAATATGTGTGCTAAGCAAAATCATAGAACAATGCGCATTAAACTTAGCACCCTCGGAGAATTTCAATCAAATGATTGCCATATTTATCCAGCTTGCGCACTCCAATCCCCGTTACTTGCCGCAATTCAACTTCTGTTTTCGGGCATAAACGAACAAGCTCGCGCAATGTGGCATCATGGAAAATAACATAAGCCGGAACTCCATGCTCCTTGGCTGTTTTCGCACGCCATGTGCGCAATTGCTCCCAAAGTTGACGATCATTCGAATTCAACATTGCAAACTCATCGTCTTGCCGATTCTCTGAAAACTGCTTTTGTTTAGTTTGTTGACGCAAGTAGATTTTTTGCTGTCCTTTCAATACGGCACGACTTGCTGTCGTGAGATTCAAGCCGCCATGGCCTTCGCTATCTGTTGTCAATAAACCGAGCGCCACCATTTGGCGGAATACTGCACGCCATGTTCTCTCATGTAAGTTTTTACCAATGCCAAACGTGCTAACTTTATCGTGATGCCACTCTTTTACCCGCTGCGTTAAATTACCCCGCAGAACGTCGACCAAGTGCCCAACTCCAAAACTCTGGCCCGTGCGATAAACACAAGACAAAGCTTTCTGCACCTCTTCAGTGGCATCCCATACTTGTGGTGGATTTAGACAAACATCACAGTTTCCACAGGCAGCAATATCAATTGTTTCACCAAAATAGCTCAACAGTCGTGATCGACGACAGGTTGTGATCTCACAAAGCGACAACATGGCTTCCAGCTTTCTGGTAGCTACTTGCTTAAACCTAATCTGCGCTTCAGATTCCTCAATCATACGTCGCAGTTGAATTACATCGCCAAGACCATAAACCATCCAAGCATTCGCTGCCTGCCCATCACGACCGGCACGACCGGTTTCTTGATAATACCCTTCAATACTCTTAGGTAAATCCAGATGTGCGACAAAACGCACATCTGGTTTATCAATTCCCATCCCAAAAGCAATAGTGGCAACCATTACAATACCTTCTTCCTGCAAAAATTTTTCCTGATTCAAACTACGTTCCTGCATACTCATACCGGCATGATAAGCAACTGCACGAATGCCTTTATCGGCTAGCCAAACTGTCGTTTCTTCTACTTTCTTGCGTGACAAACAGTAAACTATTCCAGCATCTTTCCTATGTTCCGCCTGTATAAAAGCCAGTAGTTGTGCTCGACTATTGGTTTTATCAATAATTTGATATCGGATGTTAGGGCGATCAAAACTGGAAACAAATACCCTGGCTACCTCCAACCCTAAACGTTCGATAATTTCTTGCCGAGTATCCATGTCAGCCGTTGCTGTCAGCGCGATACGCGGTACTCTAGGAAATCTCTCATGTAACACAGACAATTGACTGTATTCTGGACGAAAATCATGCCCCCATTGAGACACACAGTGAGCTTCATCAATCGCAAATAAAGCGATTGGAGTACGTGTGATCAGATTTAGAAAGCGGGGGGTTAGCAATCTTTCCGGAGCCACATACAGAAGATCATACTCACTGGCTAGCAACTTCTGCTCCACTGCTAGCGATTCCTGAGCTGACAAGGAAGAATTCAGCACCGCTGCACGCACTCCAAGCTCATGCAATGCCGCAACTTGATTATGCATCAACGCAATCAATGGAGAAACAACGATCGCAACACCCTCTCGCAATAGCGCTGGAATCTGATAGCAAAGTGACTTGCCCCCTCCTGTCGGCATCAATACTAAACAATCCCCACCGGCAGCAAGGTGCGCAATGACTTCCGCTTGTTGACCACGAAATGCGGGGTAACCAAAAACTTCTTTGAGGATGTTAAGTGCTTTGGACATTCAAGGTTCTATGATGACTTATACTCAATATTCTTTTATCTCAAGGGTCAAATTCTGACAATTCTGTCAGTGAGGTAAACAATCAACCAGCAACAAAATACCTTACTCAAGCGAGAAATCCAATCGATAATTTCTCGACAAAAACAAAAATGTACTTCCAACCATCAAATAACATAACTCTAGAGCTCAAAAACATGTATTTAGCTCTCACAAATCACAATAATCTACTTTACGATAATACCGTAGAATATTGATCCGAAAACTGCGTATTGATTTTCCAACCAATTTGTTAATATCGATTCAAATTATTCATTGTGCTCTGCTGGTATAATTCTATCTAAATGTATCTTTATTTTGTTTTACTAAATTTGTAACGCTAGTCTGGAGAGAAAAAATGGTGGTAGCTGATGTTTTGAAATTGATTCAAGACAATGAAATCAAGTTTGTCGATTTACGTTTTACCGATACCAATGGAAAAGAACATCATGTAACCGTTCCTGCGCATACTTTTGATGCGGACAAATTTGAAGATGGACATCCTTTTGATGGCTCATCTATTGGCGGCTGGAAAAGCATTCAAGCATCCGACATGCTGTTGATCCCCGATCCGGACTCTGCCAACATGGATCCCTTCATGGATGAACCAACATTGCTGATGACCTGCGATGTGGTCGAGCCAGCAGATGGCAAAGGCTATAGCCGCGATCCACGTTCGTTAGCCAAACGGGGTGAAATTTACTTAAAATCGACTGGTATCGGTGATGTGGCTTATTTCGGTCCAGAACCTGAATTTTTTATTTTTGACTCGGTCCGTTGGCATGCCGATATGTCGGGCTGCTCGGTTAAAATTGAATCAGAAGAAGCAGCTTGGAGTTCGGCGATCAAATACGAAAGTGGCAATATCGGTCACCGCCCCGCCATAAAAGGCGGCTACTTCCCGGTTCCTCCGGTTGATTCACTGCAAGACATGCGTTCTGCCATGTGCCTTACCCTGGAAGAAATGGGCATTGGTGTCGAAGTGCATCATCATGAAGTCGCTACCGCAGGTCAATGTGAAATTGGCACACGCTTTAACAGCTTGGTTAAACGTGCAGATTGGAACCAAATCCTTAAATACGTCGTACACAATGTAGCACATTCGTACGGCAAAACGGCAACTTTCATGCCCAAACCGATTGTCGGCGATGCGGGCTCAGGTATGCATGTGCATCAATCCATCTGGAAAGATGGCAAAAACTTATTTTCTGGAAACGGGTACGCGGGTTTATCAGAAATGGCACTTTTTTATATTGGGGGCATCCTCAAACATGCAAAAGCGCTCAATGCCATTTGCAATCCCAGCACCAATTCATACAAACGGCTGGTTGCCGGATTTGAAGCACCTGTCAATCTTGCTTATTCAGCAAGTAATCGCTCGGCTGCAATTCGCATTCCACACACCAGCAGTCCCAAAGGCCGACGAATTGAAGTGCGCTTTCCTGACCCAACCGCGAATCCGTATTTAGCATTTACTGCACTAATGATGGCCGGCTTGGATGGTATTCAGAACAAAATACACCCCGGTGATCCGATGGATAAAAATCTCTATGATCTTCCTCCAGAAGAAGCAGCCAAAGTGCCTAATGCTTGCGCTTCATTAAATGAAGCTTTGGAATGTTTGGATAAAGATCGTGATTTTCTAGTTCGTGGCGGCGTTTTTACAAATGACGTGATTGATTCTTTTATTCGTCTTAAGATGGATGAAGTTACCTTACTACGCATGACGACACATCCGGTTGAATTTGACATGTATTACAGTCTATAGGTACAAGGCGAACTGAACATCCACCTCATAAAGGTAATAAAAAATTAATACCAGAAATACACTCTATTATGGCAATCAATAATTTTTCAGAGACTAATATACAAAACTAAATTTTTTGTATAGAAACACAAAAATTATTTTAATTAAAAGGATTTATTGGTTCTATTTTTTCTTTTCCTTTGAAAAATTATTGATAAACTAATTCAATTGGTTGCTAATGCTATCAGAATCTTTTCTATAAAAAATATGAAAATAAGCACCTTAATAGTTCTATTAGCTTTAATTTCATTGGGTTCCTTATCTAATGCCACAGCAGGCACCGACATATATCAGCATGTCGATAAAGAAGGAAATATTACCTTTACCAATCGTAATATTAAAAATGCTCAAAAAATCTCTATTGCATCCTTTTCCAGGAACTCTGAATCAACTCATTCAAAATTATCTTCAAATCCTTCTCATGGAAAAGATGTAAAACAGAAAGAGCGAGATGCTATGCGCCGCCATATTCTGGAAAAAGAGTTACTTACCGAGAAGAAACTGTTAAGCGACACACAGAATTTCATCGAACAAATTAATCATAATCCTCAATTAAGTAACTCTCAAGAAGCTGTCATACAATTAAAAAATAAATTTTTCCTACACCAAAGAAATATAACCGCATTAAAAAAAGAACTCGCTAAGTTATAAGTATCTTCTGCAGTGCATAAATGATCAAAATGGTGAATCATGAGAAAAGCAAATCACGCTCTACTTATCGTTTTAGCTTGTTTACCATGCACAACCCATTCTGGCGTCTACAAACATATCGATGAACATGGAAATGTAACGTACTCAAATATATCTCTTCCAAATTCAAAAAAAGTTGACCTGCCTCCTATTGTTGTTGTTCCGTCGGTAGACACTACAGATATTGAAGAAAGACTAGCTACAAGAAGAGAAAATTCCAAAATTGATGAGCAACGTGCATTAATTGAAAATAAGATATCTGAAGAAGAAAAACATTTGAATGAGATAAAAAATGAATACAAAGATGGTGTTCCTGATCGGCTGGGAAGTGAACGCAACTATCAGAGATACCTTAATCGAGTCGAACGATTAAAAGAAGAAATAAATGTGCGAGAAAACAATCTGAACGTTTTTAAAAAAGAACTTCAAAATTTACCTGTCAAAACTAAAAGCAGATAATCTTATTTAGATAATTCAACCATCACAGGCACATGATCAGAAGGACGCTCTAACTTACGAGTCGTTTTATCTATCAAACATGTTTTACAATAACTCGCAAGTTCGTTGGTCAACAAGATATGATCGATGCGCAACCCTCGATTTAAGCGAAAAGCCATCATACGATAATCCCACCAAGTATAAGATTTTTCAGGCTGCTCAAATAAACGAAAGCTATCAACTAATCCTAGATGCAGCAATTGACTGAATGCAGCTCTTTCAGGCTGACTGCATAAAACCCTTCCCTCCCAATGCTGTGGATCATAGACGTCACGATCTTCAGGGGCAATATTAAAATCACCTAATATCGCCAGCTTTGGATACTGTTTTATTTCTTCCTGCAGCCAATCATTCAAAGCTGGCAACCACTTTAATTTATAAACATATTTCTCAGACTCAACAGTATCCCCATTAGGAACATAAATAGAGATAACTCTTACATCATCATATGTAGCGGCAACCATCCTCTTCTGATCATCTAAAAATCCCGGTATGGCAGTTATTATCTCAGTGCCTTTCTGCTTACTGAGTATGGCAACACCGTTATATGTTTTCTGTCCAACAAAAACTGATTGATAACCAGCCGCTGTAATTTCTTTCTCCGGGAAATTATCATCTTGCAGTTTCGTTTCCTGCAAACACAGTACATCAGGTCGATTAATATCCAACCAATCAATGACTTGTGAAAGCCTCACTTTAAGAGAGTTTACGTTCCAAGTTGCTAATTTCATATCAATCTAATTATTCATTATGCAATTTAACCAATGACTGATATCTGTTATCTCCTGTTTGCATACCGTATGTTCCATAGGGTATTCATGCCATTCGAGTAAGTAGTCTGCAGTTGCTAACACCTTTCTGGAAGAAAGTGCATGTGATATAGGTATCACAAGGTCATACACTCCGTGTGCCATAAAAATTGGTATAGATGCATTAGCAGCACTTGCTTCACCGGAAAGTGTTTTTGCAAGAGGTAAATAACATGAGAGCGCTATGATTCCAGCAAGTTGATTAATTTGTCGAAGTCCAACTTGCAATGCTATAGCGCCACCTTGTGAGAATCCAGCTAAAAATATATGTTTCGAATCTATACCACGCTGTATCTCTCGCTCAATTAAAGCATCCAGAGCTTTCTGTGAACAATGGATACCTGATTCATCTTGATAACTATTAAAATCTGGATGAGAAATGTCATACCATGCGCGCATGATATAGCCATTATTTATGCTTATCGGGCGTTTGAGCGCATGGGGGAAAATAAAACGAATATGTTTTTCTGGCAATAGTTCGAGTTCCTGAACTATCGGTACAAAATCATTACCATCTGCTCCTAAGCCATGCAGCCATACAATTGTATAAATAGGATGCTTACCTGTTTCAATTTCAATTGCAGGTAATAAATCAATTGGCTCAATCTTCATATCATTAGAAAAAGTACTTAAATCTACATTTATGTAAAAACACAAATTCCATTTAGTAGTGATCCAGCTAAATCATTATACTTTTTCTTTTTATCTCATAAAAAAACCGGTACACCGGCTGTCTTTCGACAGTGGTGTACCGGTGTTAATACTAGGTTTCGCTTATAGCTTGGTAAATACTGGGATAACTGCTCCAGCAATACTGTTGATATAACGATTAC
>JAGOKN010000026.1 GCA_017994575.1 Nitrosomonas sp. | reverse complement strand
CGCTGGTTTGCCATGCTTCGATATGAATTCGTCGTGCTTCTGATGATGACATCGTTCCTCCTTGTAAAAGGCTTGAGGATAGCGATGATGTATCAGGGTGTTAATGTGGAAGGGTTAGAGGCTTACTTTTGAGTAGGAAAAATGAGGTTATGAGAGGTGATAGGCAGAAAAATTAAAAATTTAACTTGCGATGTAAAGCTTGAGGGTAAAGCAAATTATCTATTAGTTGCAGTAACCATTCTCTTTGAACCATTTTACCGCATCTCTAAGTGCTTCGATGGTGGGCCGATATTGATAACCAAGTTCACGGTGAGCTTTTTCACTAGAAAAAAACATCAGTTTTTTAGCCATATGGATGCTGTCCAAGGTTGCGCGTGGTTCGATGTGTGTAAAGATTGCAATCTTTTCCATAAGCCATGCCATAGGGAGCATCAAGCTGATGGGTAAGTTAATGCGATATCTTTTTATGTCATTAATATCATCAATTGCTTGCAGGATTTGCAATAAAGTCATATTGTCACCGCCCAATATGTAACGTTCTTCCGGTTTTCCGTGCTGATAAGCTAATAGATGGCCATAAGCGATGTCATCGACATGAGCAATATTCAATCCAGTATTGACATAGGCAGGCATGCGACCCCTTAGGGTATCTAGCACGATGCGGCCAGTTGGTGTGGGTCGGATATCTCCTGGGCCAATAGGAGTGGAAGGGTTGACAATGACTAAAGGTAGCTGGTGATCGTGAGTCAATTGCCTGACCATCTGCTCAGCTTGAAATTTAGAGCGTTTGTAATATCCATTGATAGCGTTATAGCTGTTTGGTGTGTCTTCAGTTGACGGTGATCCATCCTGATTCAAACCCAAGGTTGCTACGCTGCTGGTGTACACAATGCGTTTTATGCCAGCCTCAGCCGCTGCCATGATTAGTGCTTGTGTACCCGTAACGTTGATTGCATACATAGTTTCTGGATCAGGGACCCAGAGACGATAGTCTGCTGCTACATGGAAAAGATTGTCGCATCCATTAATTGCGCGTTTTAGTGATGAATGATCACGTAAATCGCCTTCAATTATTTCAACCGGGAAGTTTTCAAGATTCTTTCTATTGCTACCAGGTCTTACCAATACACGGACTTCATGGTCAGCTGTAAGCAAGCATCGCATAACAGCCGAACCGAGAAATCCTGTTGCGCCGGTTACGAATGATTTCGTCATGAAATAATGCCTTGTAGTTTGTGATTGGATTCAGCTATTGGTGTTGATGAAAATAATTATGCTGAGGGTTATTGATCTTTGGTTTGATTATTAAGGTAAATTTCATTGTGACCATTAACATCTGGAAGATTTCTGGATGTTAACTTGAAAAGTAGCTCTAGAATCCAATCTTGGTTAGCAAATAGACTGGTTATTAGTATCGTGGCTTTAACGCTGCGGCGACTAATTTTTACTTGCGCACTTTCAGAAAAATCACGGTGCTGATTAATTTTATTCAGTGTTAAAACTGCCATACCGATTGCCCATAAGCAAAAACGACGGATGCCTTTTTCTTGCGAGGGGATTATGCTGGTGTATGTCAGTGCGTTCTGTAAGTGGCCTCTGGCGACGCCAAGAAGTTCTGCTAACCCAGCTTGAAACCTTGGGTCTGTATTACCTGGTTGTAAATGACTAATATTAAATCCATGCTTGAGAAAAATATCCTGCGGCAGCCAACAGGCGCCACGTGTACGATCATCCCAAATATCCTTGAGGATATTGGTCATTTGTAATCCTTGTCCAAAGGACACGGAAAGCTTCATCAAGGTTGGTTTATGGTTATTCATTTCTTGTGAATAATCACAAAACAATTCGGTCAGCATTTCACCGACGACACCTGCAACGTAATAACAATATTGATCCATGGAAGGTAAATCTTTTAATCCCTCCAAAGATTCTGTTTCCTGATAGTCAGACATTCCTTGCCCCATAATTCGAACGCAGCGTTCCAGCGCATGCCGTTGAGTGGTGTTAAAGCTATGCGTGATGCGAATAACCGCTGGGGTGTTTTTGATTAAATCATGTTCTGCCGGAATAGTATGGCTAGAAAGTAGTGGGTAAAGTTGATCTGCAAACAGTTGCGCGGAAGCATTCCCACAAACAACCTCGGAGAACATCTGCGACAGTTGTCTGGTTTGCTCTGAGGATAAAGCATTATCGTCTTCAATCGTGTCCGTGATGCGGCATAAAAGATACGCATTGCCAATTATCCGCCGCAAAGCTTCGGGTAATTGAGGAATAGTTAGTGCAAAAGTGCGAGAGACACCCCGCAAAATGTAATCCTGATATTGCTCATCATCAATGCTAGGAAGGCTTGTCATTACAGATTTATCGTATGGCAATGGGGGATATTACTACAAATAAACGCATCTCTATATTTCCAGCCATTAATTAAGGCAAGATTCGTTCATTTGCGATTAATTGATCAATGGTTTCTCGCTGTCGGATGACATGAATAGTGTCCTGATCAATCATAATTTCAGCAGCGCGAGGACGGGTATTGTAATTAGAGCTCATGCTCATACCATAAGCGCCGGCTGACATGACGGCTAGTAAATCTCCGCTATTCAAACCCAGCTTGCGATCATGCCCCAGAAAATCCCCTGTTTCACAAACAGGGCCAACAATCTGATAATTCTGAACATCTCCGTTGCGTTTAATGACTGGTAGAATCTCATGATAGGCGTCATATAGAGCCGGGCGCATCAAGTCATTCATGGCGGCATCGACAATGGCAAAATTACGTGCCGGAGTATGTTTGAGGTATTCAATTTGGGTCAGTAGAATGCCTGAGTTACCCACCAGAGCACGTCCAGGTTCGATTAACAAGCGTTGCTTGATGTGGTCTGTGCGGGTGCATAGTGCAGAAACATAGTCTTTGATGGATGGTGGTGTTTCGTGAGTATAACGAATGCCCAATCCTCCCCCCAGATCCAGGTGTTCAATTTCTAAACCTTGTGATTTCAGGTTGTTAAGTAAATTTAGAATCTTCTCGCTGGCCTGCATGAAAGGTTCAATTTCGGTGAGCTGGGAACCAATATGGCAATCCAAACCGGTAAAGCGGATGTTAGGATAGCGGTGCGCGGATAGATATATTCTGCCGGCCTCATTGATTGGCATGCCAAACTTATTTTCCTTGAGGCCGGTCGAGATGTAAGGATGTGTTTTTGCATCCACATCTGGATTCACTCGCAAGCTGACGGGAGCAATTTTTTGCATGGTTTGCGCAACTTGATTTAAGGTACTTAGCTCCGCTTCAGATTCCACATTAAAACACAGAATATTCGCATCCAGAGCCATGCGCATTTCGTCGGAATTTTTACCAACTCCAGAAAAAACGGTTTTCTGAGGATCCCCACCTGCTTTCATCACACGCCATAGCTCCCCGCCCGATACGATATCGAAGCCACTGCCAAGCTGCGCAAACAAATTGAGTATGGCAATGTTGGAATTGGCTTTTACGGCGTAACAAATTAAATGATCTCTACCTGCGAATGCAGCATCGAATTCTTGATAAGCTTTGGTCAATGCAGAGCGTGAATAGACATAACAAGGTGTGCCAAACTCAGCGGCAATCTGTTTTAAAGGAACAGATTCAGCGCAGAGTTCATTGTTGCGATAAATAAATTCTGGAAAGCCATTCATTTTTTATTCATTTCTTTGGGTAATGCGCGATTTGTTTCGTCAGTTTGCGGCAGTGGAATATACAGTGGCCCTTTATGGCCACACGCACTGAGCAGATAGGTTAAAACAAAGATGATGAGGAATAAACGCACGAAAAAATCCCCTAAGTAATAATTTACGGGATACTAACATAGAGAATAATAAATTAATCAAACTTGCGATTAATTTTGGTAGTGACCTACAGAGCTAGTTGGTAGGCAATTGAATTACTAACCAGTCAGTCAGTTTGCTAACCAATTGATTACTTGCCGAGCTGAAAGCAAACGCAGCGCCTGCGGCATCAGCACTGGGTGTTTTCTGCTGAATACTGAAATCCTTTTGCGCCAGCAATTGCCGTGAATGGCGTTCAATCAGGCTGGCGCGCAGTAAAATGACAACACGGCTGTCATTCGCTTGATCAAATGCCTGCATAAATTCCTCCAATTCAATTTGCAAAATGTAATCTGCTTTTGCTGTGCCATTTTCTTTGACGACCAGCTCGTTTGCATGTGTAACAATGTGGTTGCGTATCTGTTGGGTAAGCATAGATGCGGGCGGCGCTATCCAACGACTCTGAGCATAAATATAAGATTGGGTGGAACTGTTAAACAGAAGTCGATAATGCATTGCATTGTTATTGAGCCACGATGGTGCTGAAGCATCGGCAATGAGTATTCTTCTTTGATGCGATGACTGTTGCTGTGCTGGTTCGGGATGCTGCGGCAGTTGCGATCCAAAATCATACACAGAAATGGGAGCTGGTGATTTTTGCAGTAAAGTACAACTCGAGAGCAGATGAATGCTCACAATCAATAAAAATATTTTTGTCATTGAGTTTTCTCTGCAGGTGGAACAAAACCTGTTTCTCCGGGACCCGGTAATGATGGTGGGCGTCCAAATAATAGGCTTTGTGGATTTTCTTCTAGTTGCTGCAATACCCGATCCAAATTATTGGAGTTCTGTGCAATGCTGCTGCTGACCTTGCGTAGTTCAGGTATGGTGGTAGCCAGCTCGTGCGTGCTCTGAGACAAACTATCAAAAATTCCTTCTTTTTGATTAGCCTTGGCGACTGCCAGGTTGATCTCACCTAAGAGCTGATCAAGACGCCTTACCAATGTGGCCGATTCAATGGTTAAATCGGTGAATGATTTCAATACCGGCTGCAAATGACCGGCTATGTCATCAAAGTTGCGCGTTGCTTTTTCAATGTGTTGCAGAATTTGTGAAACTTGCATCTGATTCTGGTCATCCAGCAAATGGTGCATTTTTAATACCAATTGATTGACATTGCTGAGTAAATCTTGCCCTGATCCCGTTACTTCATCGAGTAATGACCGACGCATTGGAATCTGCGCATCGCTCTGTAAGCGTTCACTGCCGGTGCCGTTATCGTTCAGTTGTATATAAGCCAGCCCGGTAACACCCTGATAACCCAATTGCGCATATGTTGTATTGCTCAGCGCCACATTATGATCAATGGAAATCTGAATCAGAATGCGCTGCAGATTATCAGGATCAAATTCGATACTTTCAACTTTACCGATATTAACGCCTCGATAGTGTACGGCCGATTGGGGATTTAAACCGCTAACCGATTCTTTGGTGACGACAAGATAAGAATAGCGTTGAATGTTATTGCCGCTGAACCACATCGCAACCAAAGCGACGGTGATGCTCAGGAAGATAACGAAAAGTCCTGCTACGAGGGCATGGGCGCGGTTTTCCATGTTGGCTCCGAATTATTATTTTGATCCAGCTTGTGTCGAATACTTTTAAAGTAGCTGGAGATAAATGGGTGCTGAATGCGACATATTTCGTCCAAAGTACCCGTCGCGATCACATGCTGATCAGCTAACACGGCAATGCGGTCGGATAAAGCGACTAATGTATCCAGATCATGGGTTACCATGACAATCGTCAGATCCATTTCGCTGCGTAAGGTGAGAATCAGTTCCACAAAACTTTCACTTAATTCAGGATCCAGTCCCGCTGTGGGTTCGTCAAGAAATAACAGCTCCGGATCCAAAGCCAACGCACGCGCTAAGGCAACGCGTTTGATCATACCACCTGACAAGGCCGCAGGCATTTTGTCGGCATGCTCGGATTCAATCGCCACCATGTTCAACTTGGTCATCACCAAGTCACGAATGGTATCTTCACTGAGGGTATGCAATTCACGCAAGGGCAGGGCGACATTATCAAAGACCGTCAGCGCGCTGAATAATGCGCCTTGTTGGAAAAGTACGCCAGAGCGTCTGCGGATATTCCTTCTCTGAAGATTAAAGTCGGCATCATTGCGTGAACTGCCAAAAATTTTCACCGAGCCTTGCGCAGGCTCTTCCAGAACGAGCATTTGACGAAGCAAAGTTGTTTTCCCACTTCCTGAACCACCGATCAAGGCCAGTATTTCGCTTCGATAGACGCACAAATTGACATTCCGATGCACGACATGATTGCCAAAGCGGGTATGCAGCGCTTCAATTTCAATAATGCATTCAGGCTTAATCATGAAGCTAAGTCAGTCCAACATCAGAAAATAAAATGGCAAAAATGGCATCGATGATAATGACCATGGTAATTGCCGTAACGACAGAAGTAGTGGTGCCTTCTCCCAGGCTTTCCGTATTGGGCCTGATTCTGAGGCCAAAATGGCAGGCAATCAGTGCTATTACCATGCCACACACCATGCCTTTGCCTAATCCCAGCCATAAATTGGCGATTGGCACGGAATCCGGGAGCGCGGTCAGAAAATATTGGTAATTCAAACCTAATTGCAGCTCAGCAGCCACCATTCCACCCAATAATGCAATGGCGCTGGTCCACATGACCAACAAAGGCATGGCAATGCCAAGTCCGAGTATTTTCGGCAGAATCAGGCGTTGGCTATGCGAAATGCCCATAACGGTCAAAGCATCCAATTCCTGTGTGACTCGCATGACACCCAATTGAGCCGTCATGGACGATCCTGAGCGGCCTGCTACCAATATGGCGGCCAACATTGGACCCAATTCACGAATGATGCTGATTCCCAGAATATTGATAATAAAAATATCCGCTCCAAACAATTGCAGTTGTTTGGAAGACAAGTAACTCAATACGATACCGATCAGAAATCCGACCAGAGCCGTGATCCCCAAAGCTTGCGCGCCTGTGCGAAATAAATTGGCTGAAATTTCACGCCAGGGAATATAAACAGGGTGGCGAAATAGGTAGATGGCATCCATTAATAACTGTCCAATCAGTGCAACTAAACCTACCGTATGCTGCCATAAAAGTAGCGTCAACCCTCCTAAAGCCGTGATGGGCCAGAGTATGTCCGTATGTTTGGCGGTCATGGGCGAAGCGGGGAGATTTTCCAATCGTTCAAACATTTTTTCATGCTCAGGTCGTAATTGGAGATGCTGAGGTCGCTGCGATGCCCAAGCGCGCCACAACATGGTCACTCCGGCCGTATCCATTTGTTGAATGCCGGTTAAATCCCAGTTTAAGTGCGGATCTTTTGCTTTCTGAGCAAGGTCTGTGGCTAAGGCATCTAGCACCTGCTCGAGTGCCGTCAGCGTATAGCTGCCGCTAAGAATAATATGCTGGGCGCCTTTCTCGTTACTTAATTGGTACCATTGCATCAGTGTTTTATGGGTATGCATTCATTTATGCTGGCTAAAATTGAGCGGATTCCCCAGTAATTTTAACCAAAAGTTAATATATTAATGTCTGTGCGATTAGAAAATCTTGATTCAAGATGGTTGTGATTCGTGTTGGTATACAAACTATTGTATATCTTTTATGACAATAATTTAATTGGATTAAACCATGTCAACGAAAGCTCGTGGTTTATTTTGATTGGGCAACTTCAGCGCGGGCTAATGCCGGATTGTTGGCAAAGTAGTTTTTTATCCCCACAAATACAGCATCGGAGATTTTATTTTGGTAAGTTTTGTTGCGCAGCTTTTCTTCTTCCTTGGGATTGCTGAGAAAAGCGGTTTCAACCAGGATTGATGGAATATCCGGTGACTTTAAGACCGCAAAACCCGCTTGTTCAACATTCCTTTTGTGCAAATGATTAATGTCACTCAGCTGTTTCAGAACCTGCTCGGCCAACTTGACGCTGTCATTGATTGTAGCGTTGACGGAAAGATCAAGCAACAACTCCTTGATGTCTTTTGATTTTGAGGTGATATCGATTCCGCCCATTAAATCAGTATCCACGCTATTTTCCTTATTGGCGAGCCAACTGGCCGTAGTCGAAGTTGCGCCATGTTCGGATAAGGTAAATACTGAGGACCCATGCGCATGTGATTTTGGATTGGCATCGGCATGGATCGACACAAACAGATCCGCATTGGCGCGCCGGGCGTTAATACGACGCTGTGGGAGGGTAATGTAATAATCTCCTTCACGAGTCAGCACTGCACGCATATTGGGTTCTTTATCAATTCTTTCCTTGAGCTTTCTGGCAATCGCCAAAGTGACATCCTTTTCCTGCGTGCCCTGATTGCCAATGGCACCCGGGTCCTTGCCGCCATGACCGGGGTCGATAGCGACAATGATGATTCTTGGCACCATCATTGATGGTTTGCGGCTTTTTGCTGCTTGCAAGCTACCGGATTGCTTCGGCTGACTGATTTGAGGATTATTGATTTGTTTCGTTTGATTTATGGGTTGTTTAGGTTGTGATTGTGATTGCGGCGATAGGGGTGAGGGTACCGGTACCGGGCGGCTTTTTGGCAGGCCGCTAATTTTCTTGGTTTTGCCATCTTGTGCCAGCTTTGCAATCAAGTCATCCAGAATGTGCGGATCAGCATCATTGCCCATGAGCGGATCCGGTTTGAGATCTGTGTTTGTTTTTTCGGCTTTATCAGGATGATAAATATCGAGTATGAGTCGATGGTCAAAATTATCCCTGGGCTCAATGACGAATGTGCGCGGTACGACATTGGCTTTCAGATCGAATACCAATCTGATGATATGCGGTTTGAATTGTCCGATACGTACTTTCTGCACCAAAGGATCGATGGCATCTACTTTTTGCGGCAGCGCTGACAGCGCAGGAGAAATTTTAGTGTTGCTTAAATCAACAATCACTCGATGCGGATTATCCAGCATGCTCAACTCGTACTGTAGCGGCTGATTTGATTCCAGCGTGATACGGGTGTAATCGGGTGTTAAACCAACGCGCACCGACTTGACGGCAGTATCTGCGGCTAAGGCGGATGGATTCAGAAATAGGCTGGTAAAAAGAACAAGTGCTGCAAAAAATGTCAGAAAAGCGGATTTCTCGGAAACAGTGTTGTCACTGAAACCTTTTTGCATCAATTGTTTGCATTTTTCCAATGTTCTAGGCATTGCATTCCTGTCTCTGTGCCAGCTTGAATTTGAATACTCCGACCTGTTTCAAGGATACTGAAAGCAAGCTGTAGATCAGCTATCGGCAACAGATTTCCAGCTTTTTCAGGCCATTCTATTAAACAGATCGAGTCTGAATTAAAGTAATCTCGGAAACCTGCTTCCTCCCATTCAAGACAATCATTGAATCGATAAAAATCAAAGTGATACAAGTATAACCTAGAAATTTTATAGATTTCAACTAAATTATAGGTAGGGCTTTTGACTAGCTGCTGATATCCAAGGCCGTGTAAAATGCCGCGTGTTAAGGTGGTTTTGCCTGCGCCGAGATCTCCAATCAGGAAAATGGTCAGTCCGGCATGCAAACAGGTAGCCAGTTTTTTGCCGAAGGCCAACGTTGCTGTTTCATCAGCGAGATAATAAGTAAGATTCTGCGTGAATCCAGAATCTGTAGAATAAGCGTTATGCAAGACGATACCTCCAAAAAAGAATACCCGGACTATGCTGCTTTGGCAGTGGTCATAAAAGCATGGGGCAAAGAATTGGGTTTTCACGATATTCGCATAGCCGATGCGCATGCGGAAATGTCGGCTGTCGAATCAGGTTTGTTCAAGTGGTTGGATAAAGGATATCACGGTGACATGGATTATATGGCGAAACATGGAACCAAGCGTACCCGGCCTGCTGAGCTCGAACCGGGAACGCAGCGCGTTATCTCGGTGTGCATGAACTATATGCCGCCATCTGTGAAAAATAGCTGGAATGTGATTAACGCCGGTGATCGGGCATTTATTTCCCGCTATGCACTGGGACGTGATTATCACAAGGTTTTGCGTGCACGCTTGCAGAAATTGGCGGATAAAATGACAGCGGAAGTGGGGCTGTTCAATTATCGGGTTTTTTCCGATAGCGCACCGGTAATGGAAGTGGCCTGGGCACAGAAAGCGGGGTTGGGGTGGCGTGGCAAGCACACGCTATTGCTCACTCGTCAAGCAGGTTCGATGTTCTTTTTGGCTGAAATGTATACGGATTTGCCATTGCCCGTTGATGATGTGAGCGGCAATTATTGCGGCAGTTGCTCGAAATGTATCGATGTCTGTCCTACGCAGGCCATCATTGGGCCCTATGAACTGGATGCGCGGCGGTGTATTTCTTATTTGACCATCGAACTAAAAGGCAGTATTCCTGAACCGTTACGCCCTTTGATTGGCAATCGAGTTTATGGGTGCGACGATTGCCAGTTGGTTTGTCCGTGGAACAAATTTGCCAGGGTCACCAATGAAAATGACTTTCATGTGCGCAATGGCATGGATGATATATCGCTGGTAGAGTTGTTCGGCTGGGATCAGACAACTTTTGACAACAAACTGGCCGGAAGCCCGATTCGCCGTATTGGTCATCAGCAATGGTTGCGCAATATCGCCGTGGGTTTGGGTAATGCACCTTATTCGATAGGAATCGTGCGGGCATTGCAGATGCGCTTGGATGATGATTCTGCATTGGTGCGCGAACATGTGCAGTGGGCACTTCAGCAACAGGATGAAAAAAGAACAGCAATTCAGGACAATCCATGATGAATAAACGATCTGTAATAGGTACACCGCTGAGTCCATCAGCAACCAAAGTCATGCTGCTGGGCAGCGGCGAGCTGGGCAAGGAAGTGATTATCGCTTTGCAACGCCTGGGTGTGGAAACCATTGCGGTTGATCGCTATGCCGATGCACCAGGGCAGCAGGTGGCGCATCGCGCGCATGTGATCAATATGGCGGATGGCCAGGCGCTGCGTGCACTGATAGAGCAAGAACGGCCGGATATCATCGTGCCCGAAATTGAAGCCATTGCTACCGATATGCTGCTGGCAATTGAACAATTGGGCATGGCCACCGTGATTCCAACCGCACGAGCCGCCAAGCTCACCATGAATCGCGAGGGCATTCGCTGCCTAGCAGCGGAGACATTAGGCATGCCAACCTCACCCTATGCTTTTGCCAACAGTCTTAATGAATTGCGTGCCGCAATAGACGGCAAGATCGGTTATCCCTGCATTGTCAAACCGGTGATGTCGTCATCCGGTAAAGGGCAATCGCGCATCGACCATGCCGGGGAGATCGAAGCGGCATGGCATTATGCCGCCAGTGGCAGTCGGGTCGATCAGGGTCGTGTCATCGTCGAAGGCGTGATTCAATTTGATTATGAAATCACGCAACTGACGGTGCGCGCGCTGGATGTAGACGGTACCGTCAAAACGCATTTCTGCGAACCGATCGGGCATGTGCAAGTGCACGGTGATTATGTCGAAAGCTGGCAACCTCAAGCAATGTCGCCGGTGGCGCTGCAACGCGCGCGCGACATTGCCAAGAAAATCACTGACGATCTGGGTGGCTTGGGTATTTTTGGCGTGGAATTATTTATCCAAGGCGATGACGTGTGGTTCAGCGAAGTAAGTCCGCGCCCGCACGATACCGGCATGGTGACGATGTGCAGCCAGAAACAAAGTGAGTTCGATTTGCACGCGCGCGCTATCCTGGGATTGCCGGTGGATGTTTCGTTGCTGGCACCAGGTGCCAGTGCAGTGATTTATGGTCAATTGGAAGCGCAAGGCATTGCATTTGCCGGTATCGCCGAAGCGCTCAGTGTGCCGCAAAGCGATTTGCGGCTGTTTGGCAAACCGGAATCATTTGTCCGTCGTCGCATGGGTGTGGCACTGGCCAATGGTGTGGATACGAATGAGGCCAGAGGTCGTGCTAAACTGGCTGCCAGCCGGGTGAAGCCCATTCAAGCATAACGCAAAGTACAACTAACTTTTTACATTAATCAACCATTTAAATAGGTAAATTTATGAATATTGAGCAACTCAATGCCAAATACAGTATCGCCAATCAACTTGAATTTGTAGCCGACAAGGGCGGTTTGCCCATGATTCAGGTGAATAGCTCCCAAGCCAAGGCATTGATTTCCATTCATGCCGGACAGGTATTGTCGTATCAGCCCGTCGGCGAGTTGGAAGATGTCATGTTTCTGAGCGAGAAGGCCTATTATCAGGCCGGGAAAGCGATTAAAGGCGGTGCGCCGATTTGCTGGCCATGGTTTGGCGCCGATCCGGAAGGCAAAGGACGTCCAGGACATGGCTTCGTGCGCAATCGCGGCTGGAATGTGGTGGCGACTGAAGTGCTGGCCAACGGCGATATCAAAGTGACCGTCGGACTCGACGATACACCCGAAACGCAAGCCATCTGGCCGCATTCGTTCAGCCTGAGACAGGAAATCATCATTGGCGATTCGTTAAATCTGTCACTGATCACGCGCAACACCGGCAATGAAAAGTTTTCCATCACGCAAGCATTCCATACCTACTTCAAAGTCGGTGATATCGCCCGTGCGAAAGTGCTGGGACTGGCCGGTTGCGATTATCTCGACAAAGCTGGCGGCGGCAGCGTGCAAAAACACCAATCCGGAGACGTGGTCATCGATGCCGAAGTCGACCGGATTTATCTGAACGTCGGCAATACCCTAACGATTGACGATAGCGCGTTGAACCGTCGCATCCAAATTACTTCGCAAGGCAGCAAAACCGCTGTGGTATGGAATCCTTGGGAGAAGATCGCCAAAGACATGGCGGATTTGGAGGATGATGATTACAAGCGTTTGCTGTGTGTTGAAACCACCAATGCAGCAGATGATGTGGTGGAAGTGCTACCTGGTGGGGAGTGCCGGTTAGTTGCTAATTATCGTGTGATTTGAAGAAATAACAGTTTATATAGGTTCAAGTATTGATTTCGAATGTTTTAAAATTTCTTTGGTATTGAAGCTCAGCAAGAGCTTCAGCGAAAGGTTTTGAAAATAGAATTTACTGGCGTAACTGGAAAAATTGTGTTTGATAAAACCGGCAAACGGATTGATAACTGAGCTAATGGAAAAGGGCATCTCGTGCAAGTTTGCGAAAAAGATGGTAAGTATAAATTTTTGCCTTTAAAGAAGATGCAAAATGGCAGCTACGAAGAGTTAGAGTGTGTCAAGAAGCAGTCCAATTCAAAGTTTGCAAAAAAGTAAATTTCTATGTTTCAAATTCGTTTTTTAGCCTTAGTACTTGGCCCATTACTTTCACTGGCCCTTGCGGTCAGCATGAATGCATCCGGTTGGGATGCCAAAGCCTGTTGGACAGGCGCTGTTGTGATGTTGTGTGTCGTGTGGTGGCTTTTTGAGTCGATTCCGATACCGGCTACTTCCATGATTCCGCTCGCAATCTTTCCATTGGTTGATGTTTTGTCAAAGGAGGATGTGGCCAAAGCCTATGGAAACGATATGATATTGCTGATGTTAGGCGGATTTATGATTTCTGGCGCTTTAGCAAGTTCTGGAGCACATCATCGCCTTGCCTTGGGGTTGATTCGCATAATAGGCGGAAATAGCAGTCGGCGCATTGTTTTTGGTTTCATGTTTGCGTGCGCACTGCTTAGTATGTGGATTTCGAACACGGCAACGACGCTCATGATGATACCTCTGGCACTTGCCGTTATCGCGCAAAGTCATGATAAAAAACTGGCGCTTCCTCTGCTATTGTCAGTTGCTTATGGCAGTAGTATCGGTGGTTTGGGCTCGCCTATCGGTACACTACCTAATCTGGTTTTCATGAAGGAGTATGAAAGTTTTACAGGCAACACGGTGAGTTTCCTGGAGTGGATGAGTTGGGGGGTACCTGTCGTGCTATTAATGGCACCGCTGGCTGGTTTGTGGCTGACGCGTCATTTGAATTACGTGGGTAAGTTAACTATGCCGGAATCGGGTCGCTGGCGTCCGGAGGAGCGGCGTGTTTTGATTATTTTTGGCATAACTGTTCTCGCTTGGGTAACGCGTATGGAGCCTTTTGGTGGTTGGAGTGGCTGGCTTGATCTTAAAGGGGCGACAGATGCAACGGTTGCATTGATTGCTGTGCTTGCTATGTTTTTGATCCCTAATGGCCGTGATGGGAAACTGCTTGATTGGGAAACTGCAGTCAAAGTGCCTTGGGGTATTCTGATTCTTTTTGCCGGAGGTATTGCCATTGCTCAGGCTTTTGTTGAGACCGGCATATCCAAATCAATTGGCGAACAATTAACAGTACTGTCTGGCTTGCATCCACTGTTGATCATTGTATTCGTTACGCTAGCAGTTGTCTTTCTCACAGAAATAACGAGTAATTCGGCAATTACCGTTCTGTTAATGCCAATTCTTGGGCCTGCCGGCGTAGCAGCGGGTATTGATCCAGCTTTGCTGATGGTACCTGCTGCTATGGCGGCTAGCTATGGTTTTATGATGCCCGTCGGAACACCGCCCAATGCGATTGTGTTTGGAACCGGCTTAGTGCCAATGACCAGTATGGCGCGCGAAGGGCTCGTACTTAATTTTATCGGTGCTGCGGTTATCACGCTGGTGTGTTATTTGTTTATCGCTTAATGATGTTGCTATCCAGGCAATTCGTATATCTTTCCCAATCGAAATGCGGCCCCGGATCGGTTTTTCGCCCAGGAGCGACATCAGAATGCCCGGCGATATGCTGAATCGGATACCGATTGTATAGGCATTGAGTCAAAGTGATCAATGCTTCATATTGCGTACCGGTAAATGGTGTAATGTCACTGCCTTCCAGTTCAATGCCAATGGAATAATCGTTGCAGCGATCTTTGCCTTGCCAACTGGATATGCCGGCATGCCAGGCACGATCGTTGCAGGATACAAACTGGATGATCGTGCCATCGCGGCGGACAAAAAAATGTGCGGATACTTTGAGTCCTTGTAAGGATTGATAATACGGATGGGCTTGCGGGTCGATTCGGTTGGTAAACAGATCAATCACGCCTTGGCCGTTGAATTCGTTGGGCGGAAGGCTGATATTATGGATGATCAATAAACTGACTTTAGTATCTGCCGGGCGCTGGTCGTAATTCGGGGAGGCAATCCATTGGGCAGTGGTCAGAACACCGGAATCATCAATGTGCATGGCGAAAATGAAAGATTAATGGTATGGCCGTACATGGTAGCTTACCGGATTAAAACTTGAAAACAGATAAATGGTGAACGACAGGATGCAAGGCAAATTCATTACACTCGAAGGTATTGATGGCGCAGGCAAATCAACTCAATTGGCTTGGATCATAGAGCTTCTCCAACGGGCCGGATTAGTCGCCATTGTCTCTCGGGAACCCGGTGGAACCCCGTTAGGCGAGCAATTGCGCGCATTGGTGCTGGATAACACCATGACCATGCATCCTGAAACGGAAGCATTGCTAATGTTTGCAGCACGCCGTGAACACTTGGACAAATTGATTTTGCCAGCATTGGCCCAAGGTCAGTGGGTGGTATCCGATCGCTTCACCGATGCCAGCTTTGCTTATCAGGGGGGCGGCAGGGGATTGGACAGGGATAAGCTGGCAACCCTGGAACGATGGACGCAAGGTGTGTTGCAGCCTGATTTGACGCTGTATTTCGATGTGCCTGTGGAGCTGGGGCAGCAGCGTGTCAAACAAATAAAGATTGTTGACCGCTTTGAGAAAGAAAAAGCTGAGTTTTTTCAGCGTGTGCGGGCTGCTTATCTCGATAGAGCGAAACAGTTCCCCGAACGCGTCAAAATTGTCGATGGCAGCCAGTCTGTCACTGTGGTGAAGGCGGCTGTTGAACGCATATTGCTGGATGTGCTGAATCGTGCATGATATTTATGCTTGGCAGCAGGCAATCTGGCAAAAATTGACGCAAAAGCGTCAATTGCGTGGTCATGCGCTGCTATTGAAAGGCAAACAAGGAATCGGCAAATATCAATTTGCCCGGCATTTTGCCAAAGCATTGTTATGTACTGCGCCTACAACTGAGCAAGAAGCTTGTGGAAAATGCCTGAGTTGTGGATGGTTTGAGCAACAAGCCCATCCTAATTTTTTTCAGATCATGCCGGAGGCATTGGCAGCCGGTTCGAGTGATTCTGGCGAAAAAGAGGATAGCGAAGAAAAATCTAATAGTGCCGCAGCCAAGAAAAATGCCAGCAAGCAAATCAGTATCGAACAAATCCGCAAGCTAACCGAATTTGTCTATATGACCGGACATCAGAACGGTTACAAAATTATCCTGATTTATCCCGCCGAATCCATGAATAGCGCGGCAGCCAATGCGTTGTTGAAAAAACTGGAGGAACCGCCAGCCGATGTGTTATTCCTTCTGGTCACGCATCAAGCGCAGCATTTATTGCCGACCATCCGCAGTCGCTGCCAGCAAATTGCCATGCCTATTCCTGACGTGCAGTCATCGATTGATTGGCTGAAACAGCAGCATGTCAGTGATCCGGAAACCAGCTTGGCCGCCGCCAGTTTTTCTCCCTTAGCCGCTTTAGCGTTTGAACAAGGCGGCCATGCGGCGCAACATGATCAATTTATTCAACAAATCGGCAATCCCAGCCGACTCGATCCACTCGTGCTCGCCGAAGCCATGCAACCGGTGAATCTGTCGCTGGTTGTCAGTTGGTTGCAGAAATGGTGTTATGACCTCGTCAGCTATCGCACGACCGGAAGAAATCGCTACTATCTGAAACAACTGGTTGCCATCCAGGCACTCAGCGGGCAAATTGACTTGCCGGAATGCATCACCTTCACCCGGGCTCTGAATTCCAAGCAAAAATTGTCACATCACCCGCTGAATCCGCGTTTGTTTCTGGAAGAGTTATTGATTGCTTACCGTGTGCTGATGAATAGACGATAGTTATTTGCCCTCAAAAGTATCGTCCGCTTTCAACACTTTCAGCGCCGCACTGGCGCACACTTCGTCAAACTGAGCGCCGGGAGCGCCGCCGACACCAATGCCACCGACCACTTCGCCGCCGATTTTGATCGGAAATCCACCACCCAATAGCAGGATGTTGTCATTCAAGCGCGTCAAACTTTGCAATTCAGGCTTTTGTGCCACCATCACAGCATATTTATGCGTCGAATCGCGCAGGCTGTTGGCTGTGTATGCTTTGCGGCGACTGCTATCCAGTGTATGCGGGCCGGCGCCATCCGCCTTTAATTGCACCTTGAGTAATCCGGACTGATCAACAATGGCTACGCTGACCTTGAATCCATCGTCATGGCATTTTTTTATTGCCGCCATGGCTGCCTGGGTTGATAATTCAAGCGGTAAAACTTTCTGGGTAGGAAAATCCTGCGCCCAGGTTAGAGGGGATAATAAACAAATCGATAATGCTGAAATACCGGCTATCAATGATTGAAGTTTGTTTGTCATGATCAAATCCTCTGGTCAAATTTTACGAATAAACATTAACAGTGCAGCGTGAGATTATCACTGTTTCAATCATAGTGTATCAGGGTTATCCATCTTCAATATTTTGTACTTTCTAGTTGAGGTGTGAACATGATTACGAAGACGATCGATTATCAGGATGGTAGTCGTCAATTAGAAGGCTATTTAGCCTATCACGAGACAGATCAACCCAAACCCGCTGTGCTGATTGCGCATGACTGGAGCGGACGACGCGAATTCGCCAACAAAGCGGCAGAAAGAATCGCGGATATGGGCTATGTGGGTTTTGCGCTGGATATGTATGGCAAAGGCATTATTGGAGCGGACGGTGATGCTGAAAAAAATGGCGCTCTGATGAGTCCGTTTGCAAAAGACCGTGCGCTACTCAGGCGCAGGATCAATGCGGCACTCGATACAGTGCGGCAACTGCCACAAGTCGATGCTTCAAGAGTTGCTGGAATGGGTTATTGTTTTGGTGGCATGTGCGTGCTCGAACTGGCTCGTTCAGGCGCGGATGTGCGCGGCGTCATCAGCATCCATGGTATTTTTGCACCTGGCAATGTGGCGAATGAACCCATTACTGCCAAAATCCTTTGTTTGCATGGCCACGATGATCCCATGGTGCCACCGGAGCAAGTACTCGCGTTTGAAACAGAGATGACGCAAGCCGGCGTGGATTGGCAAATGCATGTCTACGGCGGCACGATGCACGCATTTACCAATCCAAAAGCCAATAATCCCAGCTTTGGAACCGTCTATAAAGAACTGACGGCGAATCGCGCGTATCGGTCGATTGCGGATTTTTTGAAAGAGGTGCTGAATTAACTAACAAACGAATTTAGGAACTGATATTTCATGACTTGGATTTGATTGATGCTGATATATCGAACTCCCTTTATTCTGCTTCAAGGGGCTGGTCAGCAGAGATATGGATATATGTATCAGTTTCCTTGAAGATAATTTTCAGAATATTGATTGCTATAACCGTTCTAGCAAAATCTGCCTGATTTCCTCATCGGTTAGCACAATGGGATTGGTCTTCATACTGCTGCCGCGGCAGTTGGCGATGACTTTGTCGAGCCCGGTTTCTTGCAAACCGTAATGCGATAGACGTGGCAGGGCAAGTTCGTTGGTCCATTGTGTCAGCAGATCGATCAACTTATTAAACGCGACTTGCGGATCAATGAAACGCCTCTGGCAGAGAATTTCAGTGGCACGCCAGTATTTTGCCAGTGCGGTATTGTTTGGTTCCCGGACTGACATGCTGTGAATATTGATTCGGGTGGTGGAAGCGACCAGAGTGCCGCATACCACGCCGTGCGGGATTGGGAAAAAAGCACCCAGTGGAGATGCCAAGCCATGTACCGAACCCAGACCAACCTGTGCCAGTGTGATACCGGAGAGCAGCGCGGCATAAGCCATTTTTTCACGATGTGCTTGCAATTCCCCTTCCTGGCGATATAACGGGATCAATGCATCCCGGGCAGCTTGCAAACCGTTGATTGCCAGCGCATCAGTCAATGCATTGGATTTGGTGGAAACATACGATTCCAGCAGTTGCGTCAATGCATCCATGCCATTGGCGGCGATGACATTGGGTGGGCAACTGGCGAGTAAATCGGGGTCAATAATGGCGTATCCGGCAACCAATTGGTCATGCCGAAAGGATTTTTTAAAACCGTTTTCCCCTTGTACGCTGAGCACGGCATTCTTGGTGGCCTCGCTACCGGTGCCGGCAGTGGTGGGTACTGCAATGAACGGAGTGGCAGGCCCTGTATAAGGCAATTCCGGCCCGACACCTTCCAGATAATCCATGACCGAGCGCTGTACCTTCAATAATCCGGCAATCGCTTTGGCAGCATCCAGTGCGCTGCCACCGCCGATACCGACCACGGCATCGAAGGAATCGCTTGCGTAGGCTTTGACGAGTTCATCGATTAAAGCAGGAGACGGTTCTTCAGCAATCGTGCAATGTTGCCAATGGATGGCGCGCTGCTTGAGTTGATCGATGAATGGTTGCCAATGGTTCGTGTTGGTGAATGAACGGGCTCCGGTTACCAGTAAAACGCGTGAACCATAACTGGCAATGATATCGGGTGCTTTTTTAAATACGCCTGAGCCAAATTCGATGCGTGGTAATCGGGCAATGGAAAAATTAAACATTAGCTGTGGATGATTGGATACAAACCGTCATAAACGATGCCTTTGCGGGGTTCAGTCATCCAGTCCGCCACAGTGTCCCGCCATGTCAGATAATGTGCTGTTTCTTTGTGTGCGGCTGCATCCTGTTGCGTTTTATAGGCTTCATAAAATACGAATTTTGCCGGATCATCCGCAGATTGCAGAATGTCAAAACGGACATTGCCCGGTTCAAGGGTGGAATTTTCGTGATTTGATTGGCAGGCATCCTTGAATACCTGCACTTTTTCCGGCTTGACAGAAACATAGACGATGGTCACATACATGATTGCTAGTCCTCAATTAATCTTTGCAGGGTAATTTTTATTATTGAACCACTGGCGACAGGGGAATGGGTTATTTTACTATCAAATAGCCGTCATTTTTTAGAAATCCAATCACCATCTCCGATAATACGGACTGTAGATTCCGCCCGGATAGCCAAAATAAGGATACGGACCGTAGCCACGATAATCGTATTGATTCGGGTAGACGGGCCAAAGATGAATGGCCGTGGCGGATAGCAGCGGCACCTGGATGACTCTTTTGCCAACGGTACGTTCGATATTTCCTATGATAACGCCGGCAATGGTGATCTCTTTGTCCTTGGTGTAAATAGCCGGATCGAGAAATTCAGCGCTTTTAATGACAAAACGACCTTCGCCGGGTTTGTGTAATTGTGGGCGGCCACTATAATCCAGCGGGTAGTACACCACTTGCATCAGGCTGACTTGATCTTCATTATCAACGTCAATAATCACGCCACCCCAGCGCACAGGAGATTCTCGATAACTGGCGATATCGCTGCTGACCTGCTGATAGGAAAGTTGCACAGTGGGTACATTGCCAAAGTTTGCCGGCAATCCCGTACAGGCACTCAATAATACACAGAGTAAACATAAGTGGCGCTTCATGATTCCTCCTTGATTCCTAAGCTAACAGGGAGCTGACTACATGGCTATCTATGATAAACCGGCTTGTTGCTCAAATATGGCTTATTTTTCAGCCGACACAGAATGACATTCCATTATTTCAAGTGCAGGCGAAATTTTACGAGTGCCATGCACGAGATTCGATGCGCTCGATGTGCACCAGCGGAACAAGCAGCCAGATGGCGGCTGTCGCAATGGTGGAAATGATCACCAACCAGAGATAAGCGGAAGGGCCTTCGCCAAGTTCAGTGTACAAATGTGCGCCGACATTTTGCGAAGCCAATGATCCAAGATTAAAAACGGACATCAGCAGCGCAAAGAAGGTTGCTTCCGCGCGCTTAGGGCATGCCCTTGCAGCGAGATCCAAGAATGCGAGCATGGTGATCATGCCCGTAACGCCCCAGATGACATGAATGAATATCGCAGAGGTTTCTCCGCGATAAGCCAAATAAGCGAGCAAGGTCACGACAGATAAGCCGATAGCGAGGTTGATCAGGCGCCGGAGGGGCATCACTCGCGACAGGGGGACATAAATGAAAGCCCCAGCGATGCTGGCTGTGGAACCGATTGAGCTTAAGACTCCAATATATTGCTGGCCAAAGCCGAGCACGTCAGTCTGGTAGTAAAGGAATGCCGGACCGAAGGATGGACTGAAATTGAATAGGAAAATGAAAGCGCCAACCAGCCATACCGAACGCTCGCCAAATCCTGCTCGCAGAGCTGCCCAGATTTCGCTGAATTCGCCTTTCCCAGGTGCAATATGTTTTTCACGCACGAAGAAAACCGCCATGATCAATACAATAAATGGGAATATGGCCGAAAAAGCAAAAGCTGCCTGTAGATTGCGATGTTCGGCAAAATATCCACCCAGCAATCCCACGATGATCGACCCACCGGTGACCGCTGTCCATTGCACCGATTGGAATGCGCCGGTGAGTCCATTCAATTTGCCGTTTTCCACCATCAGCGCATCAGTCAGGACATCGTTGTAGGCCAGTCCCAGTCCCATCATGGTATAGAGGACGGCAAGCTCCCAGTAGGTATAATGTGATGAAAATGCGGCAATTAAGCCCGCAATACAGGCAAGTGCAGAGGTCAGCAGCAGGTAGCTTTTACGGCGTTGGCCGAACAGCGGTAGAAAGTCCGAGATGAGTCCATAAACCGGCTTGATGAACCATGGAATCGATGTCAATAGAAAAAAAGTAGCCACATCATCGGCCTCGAAGCCTTGATCCTTAAAACTGATGGCAATGACTTGATTAGGCAGGGCGGACATTCCCTGAGCGAAATAGATGACAGCAAATAAAATCGCAAGACGCCGAGTTTCGGCAGTCTTAAAGGGGTGCAAACATTCCAGCCAATGCTTCATACATGTCTCATCCAGCGTCCAATGATTCCGAGTTGACTACTGGGAAAACCTTCTATTTTTTGTGAACAATGGCTACACCATTAATGATTAAACAATCTTTCCCCAAACAGAATGGTAAACTGATTTCACGCAGTTTTCCAACCACAGAATTGCATAATTCGACATTATCTTGATGTATAAGTAATCATTTTGACCATATATGGGATCTTTGGTACATTTCAATGGTTATGTTTTAAATATCACCTATCTTGATTTGAATGACAAGGGAGACAAATGCAGCACAATTCGGGATTTTTAAAGTTAGTAGAGCAATCAAAGCAACGGATAAAAGAATGTACCGTGGCGGATGTGCAAGCCAAATTGGCACGAGGAGAGTCATTTCATTTTATCGATGTGCGCGAGGACCATGAATTTTGGATTGATCACGCGGCGGGCGCTCGTCATCTTGGAAAAGGGATTATTGAGCGTGATATTGAAACCTTGATTCCCGACAGACAAGCATCCATTGTGTTGTATTGCGGTGGGGGCTACCGTTCCGCTTTGGTGGCAGATGCCCTCCAACAAATGGGCTATACCGATGTGATGTCAATGGATGGCGGCATCAGAGCTTGGCGTGAAGCCAATTTGCCTATTGAGAAAGACAAATCAATTTAGAAAATAATAGACTGATTGCGTGAAATGTCTTGCTAATTTATTGGGGCTAGTGAGTATCGTGATGAGCAGTTTTGGCTGGAGTATCGTGAGCTGAATGGTCATTTTGACTATCTGCTACCATGTGTGCTCTTTCCAGCGGCAGGGTTTCACCCCGAAAGAATCTGGGTTCGCGCATGTTCCACAGAATCATCAGGGGAGCGCCGCAAAACAGAGTGACAACACCGATTAAAAATACTGCACCCACTCCTGCAATGGAACCGCTGGATCCATAGGCAGGATCCATCATGTTCCATGCCTGTAGGATGCCGACTGCAATCAAAATGGCGGCAGCAATCATGGGTAGAATGACTTGCGAAAGAGCAGTGTGCCAGTGGTTAAAGGCGGTGCGATGGAAGTAGAGCACGCAGGACAGGGCCGCTACCGTATAGTAAGTACAGATTGCGATGCTGACGCTATGGATCAAATCCTTGACGATCGATTCGCTGATTACACTCAAGGTCATGTAGATGGTCAGCGTCATTAGGCCAATGGTCCAGGTGGCAAATTTGGGTGTTTGAGTGGCTTCATTGATGGAAGAAAATTTGCGCGGAATGGCCCGATAGGTTGCCATCGCCAATGCAGCGCGCGCGGCCGGCATAATGGTAGACATGGTCGATGAAAAGGCTGAAACGGCAATGATCAAAGCGGCAACCAGCGTGCCTTGTGTGCCGATGATATCAGTGGTTAAGGCGGTGATGATGGAGCCGATGTTGTCTTTGAATGTCAGACTGGATGGGTCTTGCGCATCGATACCGGCATAAGCCAATGCGGCAGTGGAAAAAGTCACATAAGTGACGGCAGTAATCATCATCGCAATGATGCCGCTGCGTCCTGCCTGTTCGGCGCTGCCATCCGTTTCCTCAGACATGGCCAGCGATGCATCAAATCCCCAGAAAATGAATAACGCCACCAAGAATCCATGCAGAAAAGCACTGAAGGAAGAGATGGCAAATGGATTGAACCATTCTAAGGAAAATACTTCTGCGCTGACTACCGCGTTTCCCTGTACAACGCGCATGAGCAGAATCACAGTCAATGTGATCAGTCCACCGTATTGTGCAATGGTCAAAATCATGGTGGTGCGTGAAGATTCCTCTGCGCCCAGAGCCGTCAGGTATGTCGTGCTGAGGATGAACAGAATGGCGACACCGAGATGCAGCCACACGGGGGTATCTTGAAGATCAAGAACAAGCGCGGTTGCATTGACCATGATTTCGGTTGCGGCCACTCCTGCCATGACACTTGCCAATAACAGCGCCCATCCGCCAAACCAGCCAATTCTTGGTCCAATAGCTTTCGTCCCCCAGGTGAACACTGTTCCTGAATCCGGTGCAGAAGCGGTTAAATGCTTATAGGAAAGCGCGACAAAGAACATCGGGATCACGGAAAGAATGAACACGATTGGGAGCTGATAACCACTTTCGGCAGCACCATATCCCAGAGCGCCCGTCAACGAGTAAGCTGGCGCAGTGGCGGCCAGACCGATGGTGATGGCAGCCGATTTGGAAACAGATCCTTTTTTTAGTCCCTTGGCTTTTAGGCCGTGCATCACGGTTTCTTCGTGCAGGTGACCACTCATATTTTCCTTGGACATAAAAAGATGCTCTCCTTTATTTGCGCTGGAAAGTAACAAACAATCGGAGTGAAGTCAAAATGGTATTAGCAATTGATTATTGAGTGCGCCAGCATTCATTTTCTCGCCAAGATATCGTTAATTCTGTGTACCAAATGATTATTGTGCTTTTATTTACCATTTTATGTGCAATATTTGTCCAGATACTGGATGTTATGAAAATGAACATGCCGCACGCACTGACAATACCGTCAATATCGGATACAATATTTGTAGGAATATGTAAAGGATATAAGAAATCTATTTGTATGAGACTTATTTGAACTCTAGATTTCTGCATTTTGATTCAAGTCGTCATTAAATATAAATTAGAGCCTAAAATCAAAATCAAGTATGCATTTTACCTGCTAATGTTCCATCCTATGGCCTTGTCGGCTTACAAGTTGTCTCCTCATCATAGTAATAAAAATTTAATATTGCAGGAATAAACTGGTTTATTCCACAATAAGAAAAACTTAAAACTGTATTAACATAACTCTATTACGTCTCATAAATTAAGGAAGCTACTGACAATGTTGACACACTTACAACGCCTTGAAGCGGAGAGTATTCAGATCATGCGGGAGGTTGTTGCGGAGTGCGAGCATCCAGTGATGCTCTATTCCATCGGTAAGGATAGTGCCGTGATGCTGCATCTTGCAGTTAAAGCATTTTATCCTTCAAAACCCCCTTTCCCGTTATTGCATGTCGATACCACATGGAAATTCAGAGAAATGATTGAGTTTCGCGATGTCATGACAAAAAAGCTCGGACTTGATCTGATTGTTCATATCAATCCTCAAGGGATTGAAAAGGGGATCAATCCATTCACCCATGGATCCGCGATTCATACTGACATCTGGAAGACGGAAGGGTTGAAACAGGCGTTGGATAAATATGATTTTGATGTGGCATTTGGAGGTGCGCGCCGGGATGAAGAGAAATCGCGAGCGAAAGAGCGCATTTTCTCAATTCGATCGGCGCAACATCGGTGGGATCCCAAATTACAGCGACCAGAATTATGGCGCTTGTATAACACGCGTAAGAATAAGGGCGAGAGTATCCGGGTTTTTCCCCTTTCCAATTGGACCGAATTGGATATTTGGCAGTATATCTACCTGAATAATATTCCTATTGTCCCACTTTACTTTGCCAAGGAACGTCCGGTGGTTGAACGGGATGGCACATTAATTATGGTGGATGATGACCGCTTGCCGATGCAGAAAGGTGAAGTTCCTATGATGAAGAAAGTACGTTTTCGTACATTGGGTTGTTATCCATTAACAGGTGCTATAGAGAGTGAGGCGAATTCCTTGACAGCGATTATTCAAGAAATGCTATTGGCAAGAACCTCCGAACGGCAGGGGCGTTTAATTGATCATGATTCTGCAGGTTCGATGGAGAAAAAGAAACAAGAGGGGTACTTCTAATGGCGCATGTATCAGACCTGATTGCTGAAGATATCGAGCTTTATTTAAAAACGCATGAAAATAAGAGCTTATTGCGTTTTATTACCTGCGGCAGTGTCGATGACGGGAAAAGCACTCTGATAGGGCGATTGCTTTACGAGTCAAAAATGTTATTTGAAGATCAGCTGGCTCAGTTGGAAGTTGATTCAAAGAAAGTAGGTACGCAAGCAGGGGATTTGGATTTCGCACTGTTGGTGGACGGGCTTGCGGCAGAGCGTGAGCAAGGGATCACTATCGATGTGGCCTATCGCTTCTTCTCAACGGATAAACGAAAATTTATCGTGGCAGATACGCCCGGGCATGAACAGTATACGCGCAATATGATTACTGGCGCTTCAACAGCCGATGTCGCGATTATTCTGATTGATGCGCGCAAAGGAGTGTTGACACAGACGCGGCGACACAGCTATTTGGTATCATTAATCGGTATTCGTCATGTGGTGCTGGCCATTAATAAGTTGGACATGGTGGGATATTCGGAAGAAATCTATACAAAGATTGATACTGAATACCGTGATTTTGCAAAAGAGATTGGTTTGCAGAATATCGTCACCATCCCAATGTCCGCACTAAAAGGCGATAACATCACCGAATTGAGCGCGAATACAGCTTGGTATCGCGGGGAAACATTGATGGGTTACCTCGAGAATATCCAGGTAGAAGATGAAACAGTGGGAGCTGGGGTTTTTCGTATGCCGGTGCAATGGGTTAATCGTCCGAATCTGGATTTCCGTGGTTATTCCGGCATTGTTGTGCGAGGCAGTATTAAGCCAGGCGACCCTATACGTGTTTTACCTTCCGGCAAAGAGAGCCGTGTAACCCGCATTGTAACCAGTGATGGCGATCTTCCGCAGGCAATTTCAGGGCAATCAGTTACTTTGACACTGGCGGATGAAATCGATATCAGTCGAGGGGATGTGCTCGCTACTACCGATTCATTGCCAGGTGTGGCTGATCAGTTTGAAGCAACGATCGTGTGGATGTCGGATGAGCCTATGCTTCCAGGCAGGCCTTATTTGATGAAGATTGGCACAAAAACGGTCACTGCCAACATTTCCACCCTTAAATATAAGGTGAATGTCAATACATTGGAGCATGTGGCTGTCACGAAACTGGAATTGAACGAAATTGGTATCTGTAATTTGAATTCAGACCAATTGATTGCGTTCGATCCATACAAAGAAGACCGTGATACGGGCGGCTTCATCATGATTGACCGTTTGACCAACAACACAGTCGGTGCAGGCATGCTGCATTTTGCTTTGCGCCGATCGCAGAATATTCATTGGCAGGCAATCAACATCAATAAGCAGGCGCATGCTGCTATTAAAGGACAGAAGCCTTTTATTCTCTGGTTTACAGGTTTGTCTGGCAGTGGCAAATCAACTATTGCCAACCTTGTCGAGAAAAAACTCTATTCATTAGGCAAACATACATATCTATTGGATGGCGACAATGTGCGCCATGGGCTCAACAAGGATCTTGGTTTTACCGATGCCGATCGCGTGGAAAATATTCGGCGCATCGCCGAAGTTGCCAAACTGATGGTGGATGCAGGGCAGATTGTTCTCGTATCTTTCATATCGCCATTCCACTCTGAACGCAGGATGGCGCGCGAACTGGTAGAACAAGGCGAATTCTTCGAGATCTTTGTCGATACGCCCATTCACGTAGCGGAAGAGAGAGATCCTAAAGGGCTGTACAAAAAAATGCGGCGTGGAGAATTGAAAAACTTTACCGGAATTGATTCGCCCTATGAAGCGCCTGAAGATGCAGAAATTTGTATAGATACAACGGATCTTACTCCTGAGCAGGCTGTTGAAAAAATTGTCAATTATCTAATGAGTGTGGATGTATTGAATTAGTCTTGACAGTCGCTGGTTCCAATTTCATGTCGCGCGTGGGTTAAGAACAATGCCGGATAGGAGATTTCATTTAGTATGAGTCATTACTATGTATTTAACGGTGATGCAGACGGATTGTGTGCACTCCATCAGCTTAGATTGGTTGAGCCTGCGGCGGCTGCCAATCTGATCACCGGGGTTAAACGCGATATTAAACTGCTTGATCGGGTAAATGTGCGTGAGGGTGATCGGGTGACGGTGCTCGACATTTCATTGGATAGTAATCGCAAAGGATTGATGCGTTTGCTGGAAGAAGGCGCCATGATTGAGTATTTCGATCATCATCATGCTGGTGAAATACCGCAACATGCTAATTTGATTACGCATATCAATTTGGCTGCGGATGTGTGTACGAGCCTTCTGGTCGATGAATATCTGGCTGGCCAGTTTCATTTGTGGGCTATTACTGCTGCTTTTGGGGATAATCTCATCCAAAAAGGACATAGTCTTGCAAAATCTGCGGGACTTGCTGATCCAGATGCTGACAAGCTTTCTCATTTGGGAGAATACTTAAATTACAACGGCTATGGCGATAGCTTACAGGATTTGCATTTCCATCCGGTTGAGCTATATGAGGCCATAGAACCTTATAAGAATCCGCTTGATTTTGTTGCGAACTCGACTGCGTTTGCAAAACTTGCTGTAGGCTTTAGAGAAGATATGGGGCATGCAAATTTACTGCAGCCATTATCGAATGATGATTACTGTGCCGCGTATTTGTTACCTAACGAGCCATGGGCGCGGCGTGTGACTGGTAATTTCGCTAATAAGCTAGCGAACGAATATCCAAATCGTGCACATGCAGTGATCACACCCAATCACACGGGTAATTTTACAGTCAGTGTGCGAGCTTCCATCGCTAATCCTCAAGGGGCTGATGTACTGTGTCTTCAGTTTGATACGGGCGGTGGGCGCAAAGCTGCTGCTGGTATCAATCAATTGCCACCAGGATCACTGGATGATTTTGTAACTAGATTTAAACAACACTTTCGGTTAATTTAATAAAGTCTTGATAAATTGATGTATTTTATAACAAGTCAATTTATCGTTTCTTGTTGAGGTATATCAGCATGATTCTAGTTACAGGTGGTGCTGGTTATATAGGATCACATACCTGCGTTGAATTGTTAAATGCAGGTTTTGATATTACGGTCTTTGATAATTTCTGTAATAGCAATCCCGAAGCACTGGCGCGGATAGAACAAATAACCGGGAAAAAACCCAAGTTGGTGCAAGGTGATTGCCGAGACCGTGCTGCATTGGTGGCTGCCATTAAACAAAGTAAGGCGACAGCGGTTATTCATTTCGCGGGCTTGAAAGCAGTAGGAGAATCTGTCGAGCGACCGCTTTCCTATTATGATAATAACGTTGTGGGTACGCTTCGACTATTAGAAGCGATGCAAGAATGCGGTGTAAAGACACTGGTATTTAGCTCATCGGCTACTGTTTATGGCGATCCGATACAACTGCCATTGACAGAAAGTCATCCGCTTTCACCTACAAATCCCTATGGGCGCAGCAAAATGGTGGTTGAGGAAATATTGCGTGATTTTCAGCATAGCGATGATTCAATGCGAATCAGCATATTACGTTATTTTAACCCGGTAGGTGCTCATGCGAGTGGATTGATTGGCGAGGATCCGCAAGGCGTCCCGAATAATTTAATGCCTTTTGTGGCTCAGGTTGCAGTGGGACGAAGAGAAGCACTCAATATATGGGGTAATGATTATCCCACTCCAGATGGAACGGGAGTGCGTGATTACATTCATGTGGTTGATTTGGCCCTTGGACATATTAAGGCATTGGAAGCCCTGGAAGCTGCGCAGAGTATGCATACTAAAAAATTTACAGGATGCCTGACAGTCAATCTGGGCACAGGTCAAGGTTACAGCGTTCTAGATGTTGTGCATGCTTATGAACGGGCGAGTGGGCAAACTATCGCATATAAAATTGCTCCCAGGCGCTCTGGCGACATCGCCTCTTGCTATGCTGATCCAAGACTTGCGTTTGATTTGCTGGGTTGGCAGGCAAAACTTGGCTTGGAAGATATGTGCGCAAGTAGTTGGCGCTGGCAGAGCGCTAATCCCAACGGATATCAGCGCTAATCAAGGTTATTTTTCTTGGTATATCGGTAAAGTATAAGAATATTAGGTAACGTGCTAAATATTAAGGAGATATTTGAATGAAAGCGATCAGAAAGGCGGTTTTTCCTGTGGCTGGATTGGGAACACGTTTTTTGCCGGCAACTAAGGCAAATCCAAAGGAAATGCTGCCGATAGTTGATAAGCCGTTGATACAGTTTGCTGCAGAAGAAGCCGTTGCGGCGGGAGTAGATGTATTGATTTTTATCATCGGACGCAACAAGAGCTCAATACCTGATCACTTCGATAAAGCGTATGAGTTGGAAGCGAAGCTGGAAGCCAGTAGGAAACAGGAAATGTTTGATATTGTGAGAAATATTCTTCCATCGCATGTTGACTGCGTTTATATCCGACAGGCTGAAGCACTGGGATTGGGACATGCCGTTTTATGTGCACAATCTGTTGTCGGTGATGAGCCTTTCGCTGTGTTGTTGGCGGATGATTTGATCGATGCCGGTGAAAGAACGTGTTTGAACCAAATGGTTGATATCTATAATCAGCATCATTGCTCAATACTGGGAATTGAGCAAGTTCCGCATGAAACCGTGAATCGCTATGGCATTATCGATAGCTCGCCAATCGCCGACAGCTTATCCAAGGTTAATGCCATTGTTGAAAAACCAGCTATTGATAAGGCACCCTCCAATTTAGCTGTGGTTGGTCGCTACATTTTGACTCCGCGCATTTTCAAATTGCTTGAAATGACAGAGCGTGGAGCCGGCAACGAAATCCAGCTAACTGATGGGATTGCAAAGCTGCTAAATGAAGAAACAGTATTAGGTTATGAGTTCGACGGCAAACGTTTTGATTGTGGAAGTAAATCTGGTTATTTAAAAGCTACTGTAGAGTTTGCACTCCAACACCCTGAGCTGAAGCAAGAGTTTGAGGAATACTTGCACGATTTGATAAAGAAATAAACTGCTATCAGTTGTAACTAGCAAAGCAAGAAACGGTTTATGTGAGTTTCGCTAGTATGTTTTTCATTGTTTATGAATGGCTTCTTGGAAGAGAAGCCATTTTTTCTTGGATGGTTGTTTTAAAAATCCGGAATCTAGTCGATGTTTTCTTAAAGCTTCATATTAATGAGACATCAATTCTCTAAGGACATAGGGTAAGATTCCTCCATGCCGATAATAATCAACCTCGATAGTCGTATCAATGCGGCATAATAATTGAACCGATTGGGTGGTGCCATCTTTTCTATGGATTGCCAGAGTGACCTCTTTTTGTGGCTGGATGTTATTCAGCCCTATGATATCGAATCGCTCATCACCTTTAATCTGCAATGTGCCAACACTGTCATCACCTTTAAATTGTAAGGGAAGTACTCCCATGCCAATTAAATTGCTGCGATGTATACGCTCAAAACTGGTAGCTATGACTGCCTTGACACCGAGCAACTGAGTGCCTTTTGCGGCCCAATCACGACTGGATCCGGTACCGTATTCCTTACCGCCAAAAACAATCGTATGAATGTGCCGAGACTGATATTTCATGGCAGCATCATAAATGCTCATTTGTACTGGTTGAGTGCTGTCTGCGCCTTGATAAAGGGTTATACCGCCCTCACTGCCCGGAATCATGAGATTCTTGATGCGGACATTGGCAAACGTGCCGCGCATCATTACTTCGTGATTGCCGCGACGGGCACCATAGCTATTAAAATCGGCTTTGGTGACATTGTGATCCAATAGATATTGACCGGCCGGTGAAGTCTCTTTGATGGAGCCTGCTGGGCTAATATGATCTGTAGTTACCGAATCACCAAATATGCCCAATGCATACGCATGGTAAATGCCATCTGAGTGATTGGTATCTGCCGGTTGCAGTGAGAAGTTCTCAAAAAAAGGCGGCTCGGCGATATAAGTGGATCGGGGCCAATTGTAAGTTTGTCCGGTTACTGAAGTAACGTTATTCCACAGTTGATGATCCTTGGTGAGATTGCCATACAGCTTGCGGAATGTATCTGCGTTGGTGGCAAATTTCATCAATGCATGAATTTCTGCACTAGTGGGCCAAATATCTTTAAGCCATACAGGTTGATTGTTTTTGCCGTTACCCAAAGGTTCGTTGGTAAGGTCTTTAAGAACAGTGCCAGCGATGGCATAAGCCACAACCAAGGGAGGGGAAGCCAAGAAATTAGCACGAATATTTGGATGGATGCGCGCCTCAAAATTTCGATTCCCAGAAAGTACAGCTGCACAAACTAAATCATGCTTTACGATGGCTTCCTCAATCGGGTCAGCGAGGGGGCCTGCATTACCAATGCAAGTAGTGCAGCCATAACCGACCAGGCTAAAGCCAAGTTGTTCTAGGTAGGGTAGCAGCCCGGTTACAGTCAGATAGTCGGTTACCACGCGTGAGCCGGGTGCCAGAGAGGTTTTGATATGGTGCTTAACCGACAGGCCTTTCTCAACCGCTTTTTTAGCCAATAGACCTGCAGCGATGAGAACGCTCGGATTGGATGTATTCGTGCAAGAAGTGATGGCAGCGATCAATACATCTCCATGACCTAAGTCGACAGCGCTGCTCGCTGCTTCTGCAGTAGGAATTTTAATTGTATCAGGGGTAGGATGATTGCTGATCATCTCACTGACATTGCGTCCGCTATGGAGTGGTAATTGATTCTGTTCAAGATTGTCAGAATCAATATGAGTGCATACATCAGGGTTTTGTGTTTGGATATTGCGTGTCGAGTAACGCTGGTTAATATCGTCAGCTTGTTTGCCGTACCCACTTTCTGTAATGGGTTTATTAAAAAGTTCATCGAATCTGGATTTGATAGATGCAAGTTCTATGCGATCTTGCGGACGCTTTGGTCCGGCCAGTGAAGGGGCGACAGAATTCAGATCTAACGTTAATTCCAGAGTATAGTCAATGTCCCCTTGCCGAGGGATGCCATACATTTCCTGTGCTTTGAAATAAGCCTGGAATGCTGCAATTTCTTCAGAGGTGCGTCCAGTGTCTTTAAAATATTCAATGGTGACATCATCCACTGGAAAGAAACCCATAGTGGCTCCGTATTCAGGGGCCATATTGGCGATTGTGGCACGGTCTGGTAGCGTCAACGTAGCTGTTCCCTCACCAAAGAACTCAACAAATTTGCCAACGACATTGGCTTTGCGCAACATCTCCGTAATGGTCAAGACCAAATCTGTGGCGGTAACACCTTCACGTAAATGACCTGTTAAATTGACTCCAACCACATCGGGTGTAAGAAAGTAAACGGGCTGCCCTAACATGCCGGCCTCTGCCTCAATGCCGCCAACCCCCCAACCAACAACACCAATGCCATTGATCATCGTGGTATGCGAATCGGTACCAACCAAAGTATCAGGATAGATGATCCCATTCTTCTGATGCACGCCGCGTGCGAGGTACTCAAGATTCACTTGATGCACAATACCAATGCCAGGAGGTATTACCTTGAAGGTATCAAAAGCTTGCATTCCCCATTTAATAAACTCATAGCGTTCTTTATTTCGAGAGAACTCAATTTCCATGTTGAGATTGAGCGCTTCTTTATTTCCATAATGATCAACTTGAATTGAATGATCAACAACCAAATCAACAGGTACCATTGGTTCAATAAGTTTCGGGTTTTTCCCTAGTTTTATAGCTGCGCTTCGCATAGCAGCCAAATCTACCAACAACGGTACACCGGTGAAGTCTTGCAAAACTATGCGTGAGACTACGAAAGGTATTTCATTTACCCTCGCCACTTTCGGTTCCCAATTTGCCAATTGCTTGATATGGGTTTCGGTTATCTTTTTATTGTCATAATTACGCAATACAGATTCCAATATGATGCGAATCGATATTGGTAGACGGGAAATTTTTCCAAGGCCAATTTTTTCCAATGCCGGCAGTGAGTAGTATTGGACACGGCTACTTTGTAGAAGTGATAGATCATGCAGGCTATTGAATAAGTTGTGACTCATGGTAATGTTCCTGTTTTCTTTTGGGGAATAACGAAAGTTAGTGAACTATTCTGTCAATGATTCTATTTTCAATCCATAAAATTGCATTTTATATATGTAGGTAGGTATTATTGATTATTCGTAGTAATCAGTTCTCGTAATTCAATTGAATAATAATATTGCGCATCAGGATAACGACAATCAGATGGGGTGGCTGATGGGACTCGAACCCACGACAACCGGAATCACAATCCGGGACTCTACCAGCTGAGCTACAGCCACCATAAGAAAAACTAAGGCAAATTGGTTTAATTTACACAAACTGTGTTGAGTAATGTAGTCCACACTATATAGAAATATTTGTGGCGTGCCCGACAGGGATCGAACCTGTAACCCCCAGCTTAGAAGGCTGGTGCTCT
>JAGOKN010000105.1 GCA_017994575.1 Nitrosomonas sp. | reverse complement strand
AATAGATATCCTCTTGTTCCTGATACATGCGACGCAAGCCATCCTGAATGATGACAGTCAGCTCATAAGCAAATGTCGGATCATATGAAACACAGTTAGGAATCGTTGAAGCTACGATATGGCTGTGCCCATCTTCGTGCTGCAATCCTTCGCCATTCAATGTGGTACGACCGGCCGTACCGCCCAGCAGGAAGCCACGACAGCGCATATCGCCCGCTGCCCAGGCTAAATCGCCGATACGTTGAAAACCAAACATGGAATAAAATATAAAAAAGGGAATCATTTGAATTCCATGCGTACTGTAGGCCGTCGCCGCCGCTATCCAGGATGACATGGCGCCTGCTTCATTGATACCTTCCTGCAGAATCTGACCGTGCTTGTCTTCCTTGTAATACATTAGTTGATCGGCATCCTGTGGCGTATACAATTGCCCCACCGATGACCATATTCCCAATTGACGAAACATGCCTTCCATGCCAAAAGTGCGCGATTCATCAGCAACGATAGGAACGATATGCTTACCGATCTGCTTGTCTTTAACCAGAATATTGAGAATACGCACAAAGGCCATAGTCGTTGAAGATTCACGTCCTTCACCACCAGCCTTTAGCAGTGCCTCAAAGGCTGATAAAGGGGGAATTTGCAATGCTTGGGCACGGGTTTTGCGATGATGAAAGGTTCCACCCAATACCTTACGGCAATCTTGCATATAGGTAAATTCCGGCGAATCCTTGGAAAAGGTGAGATAGGGAATCTCGTCAATTTTGTCATCGGGAATATCCAGACCAAATCGATTGCGAAAAGCTTTCAGTGAAGTAGTTCCCATTTTTTTCTGTTGATGGGTAATATTTTGCGCCTCACCGGCTTCCCCCATGCCATAGCCTTTGATGGTTTTTGCCAATATCACTGTCGGTTGCCCGGTATGTTTCACCGCAGCCGCATAGGCGGCATAAACTTTATAGGGATCATGTCCACCACGATTTAAGCGCCAGATATCATCGTCAGACATATTAGCCACCATTTCCAGCAGCTCGGGATATTTACCAAAAAAGTGCTTGCGAACATAAGCACCATCCCTGGATTTGAAATTCTGGTATTCGCCGTCTACGCATTCCATCATGCGTTTTTGCAGCAGCCCTTTGGTATCCTTGGCCAATAATGGATCCCAGTAGGAACCCCAAATCACTTTGATTACATTCCAACCTGCACCACGAAAGGCGCCTTCCAATTCTTGAATAATTTTGCCGTTTCCGCGCACCGGACCATCCAACCGCTGCAAATTGCAATTGACGACAAAAATCAAATTATCCAGATTCTCGCGCGATGCCAAAGGAATCGCACCCAGCGATTCGGGTTCGTCCATCTCGCCATCGCCCATAAAAGCCCAAATCTTGCGCCCTTCCGTATTCACTAGGCCGCGACTGCCCAAATACTTCATGAATCGCGCCTGATAAATGGCCATCAGAGGCCCTAGACCCATTGAAACGGTAGGAAATTGCCAGAAAGTAGGCATCAACCAAGGGTGAGGATACGAAGACAGACCATTACCGCTCGCTTCCTGACGGAAATTATCAAGTTGCTCTTCGCTAAGCTCTCCAGAAAGAAAGGCATATGAGTAAGCGCCAGGTGAAGAATGCCCTTGCACATAGACCAAATCTCCACCATGCGTTTCGCAAGGTGCATGCCAGAAATGATTATAGCCTACATCGTATAAAGTGGCAGCCGATGCAAAGCTGGCAATATGCCCGCCTACATTCGTGTCCCTGTTGGCACGCAACACCATAGCCATGGCATTCCATCTGACATAAGAACGAATACGGTGTTCTATCGCATTATTGCCGGGCGAGCGTTCTTCTTTGCCGGTTGGAATTGTATTGAGATAGGCTGTCTTGGCGCTGTAAGGTAAATAGGCGCCAGAGCGACGAGCTTTCTCGATCAGTTTTTCCAGGAGAAAATGCGCACGTTCTCCGCCGGCGTTGAGGATGACCGAATCTAAAGCATCCAGCCATTCCTGCGTTTCTTGTGGATCGATATCAGGTTGCGATTCCATGTTCAGGCTTATCCATCAAAATTTAATTTATCTATTTTTAAATGCGGTTTTGCGCACGTTCAGCAGCTAAAATAGTATTACATAGCAGCATAGTGATTGTCATAGGTCCGACTCCTCCCGGAACCGGCGTAAGATAACCTGCCACATCTTTAACAGTGTCATAATCCACATCACCACAAAGCTTTCCGTCAGGCAAGCGATTAATTCCCACATCAATGACCACAGCACCAGGCTTTACCATTTCAGCTGTAATCATGCGCGGCTTACCGGTTGCCACAACCAGAATATCCGCATTTTTTGTAAATTGCGGTAAATCCCGCGTTTTCGAAGTACAGATAGTGACAGTAGCGCCTTGCTCCAGCAACATCAAAGCCATGGGCTTACCCACAATATTACTTCTCCCGACCACAACAGCATGCTGACCTTCAACCGGAATATGATTTTTTTCCAGCATCACCATCACACCATAAGGCGTACAAGGTGAAAATACGGTATTTCCGGTAACCAATGCACCAACATTATAAAAATGAAAACCATCAACGTCTTTCTCGACTGCAATCGACGTAATTACACGATTATTTTCAAACTGGGGAGGAAGCGGTAATTGCACCAAAATACCATGGATATGCGGATTTTCATTCAGTGCCTGAATACAATGCAATACTTCATTTTGCTGCGCATTCTCAGGAAAACTATGTACTTCCGAGTAAATTCCGACATCACTGCAGGCTTTGACTTTATTTTTGACATAGATACCTGATGCGGCATTATCGCCAACAATAATCACCGCCAGCCCCGGTTTGGTACCCAGCTGAACCAGTTTCTCTGCACGCAGTTTCCATTCAGCACGAACCGATTCAGCTATTTTCTTGCCATCTATAATATGAGCACTCATTGTTATGCTAGCAACCGATAGTTGTGAATTAATCTACATTCTCTAAAAAGAGAATGTTTTAATAGGCATCTAAAAAAACAGTGATCTATGAACTTAGTCCGCTTGTTTGAATTTCTTGATTTTTGCGCGATACATGAAAATGCCAACTAAGAATACGGGTATGACAAAGAGTGCTGCCGCGATAAGGCCGGCGGCCAAAGTCGCAATTGTACTGTTTCCTGGCATAAACAATGTAACAAACCACACCACCATAAAAGCCACGAACAAACCACCATACAGCATGATTTTTCTGCCACGATCATACAATCGCCAGAAAGCGCCAGAGACTTGCATATCATCAACATAATGATCAAATACTTCTGCCAAACTACTATCGCCAGATACAGATTCATAGCCAACAGCTACCGCCAATGCATCTTGATCATCAGCAAGCTTGGACATCTTTCGCAAAAACTCAATACGCTTTTCTGCTTTCTGTTTTGGCATCCGATCCTGGATCAGCATTGTTTTCATAGCTATAAACGCTAATTCACGCGCATCATTAGTGTTACCCAAATTTTCAGCAAATTTCCACATCCCTCCCAACAGATATAGCTGGATAGTCATGTCCCTAAATTCGGGTGCAAAATCATAATCTTTGCTTTTAATGAGTTCAAGTTGCTCGATTTTGATTGCTCTTGCATGCTCTATACAGGCATCCATCGTCGAAACATCGGAATGAACTGCGGGTGAATTGATTGCCTCTACAGGCGATTTATCTGGATCAGTCTTTATTTCTTTCATTTTGAAACCCCATGATTTTGAAACCCCATGCTTTTTATTTCAGTCAGAATATTGATGCGCATTATATACCGGCTGGGGGAATCAGGAAAAAGATCCTTCCAATTTCATTGCCTTGTTACTGACAATCTAGATGTAATGATGAATAAATGAAGGCCAGTCTTCAAGCAAACTAATCAATCAGTATGCCCTGTCAGATTGAGTCGTTGCCAAATTTTTGATGTCAGATTAGCTGAATTTAACGTATAAAAATGTAATCCAGGAGCACCTGCCTGTAATAAGCGTTCGCATAGATCGGTAACAACATCCAATCCAAATGCTTGTATAGATTCACTATCATCGCCATAACCTTCTAATTTCTTGCGAACCCAGCGAGGAATTTCAGCACCACAAGCATCAGAGAATCTAACCAGCTGAGAAAATTTATTAATCGGCATGATTCCAGGCACAATTGGAATATTCAGACCTGCCGACTCACAGGAGTCTATATAATGATAATAAGCGTCCGCATTATAGAAATATTGGGTAATCGCTGAATTGGCACCCATTTCAACTTTGCGTTTGAAATTCTCAAAATCTGCTTGAGCAGATCTTGCCTGTGGATGATATTCCGGGTAAGCCGCCACTTCGATATGAAATAAAGAGCCGAATTCTTGTCTGATGAAAGCCACCAGTTCGCTGGCATAGCGGAACTCTCCGGCTTGTGCCATACCTGATGGCAAATCACCGCGTAACGCAACAATATGACGAATGCCAGCTTGAGAATATCTTTCCAGAATAGCGCGTATGTTCTGCCGAGTCGAGCCAATACACGATAAATGTGGCGCCACAACATGCCTCTCAGCCTGAATTTCCAATACAGTTTCAAGTGTCCGCTCACGCGTTGAACCACCCGCACCAAACGTAACCGAAAAGAATTTAGGATTAAACAAAGCCAATTGCTTGCGTGTTAGTTGCAGCTTCTCCACTCCTTGCGGAGTCTGAGGAGGAAAAAGTTCGAAGCTAAAAGTTGGTGTAAATTTCTTTTGTGATTCCATTTGCGTAAATCCACAAATCCAGAATAATGACAATCCATATCGATACGAACCTGCTTTGGCTCATACAAAACCAGATCTATCGCTTGGTAAACGGGAGGATTGCCTGGATCAAACATTCCAAGCAATTCTCCCAATCAAATGTTAGAAAATTAGTATCGATACATCTCTGGTTTATAAGGACCGTTTTTATCCAGATTCAAATACTTTGCCTGTTCATCAGTCAACTCAGTTAATTTCACCCCTAATTTTCCAAGATGCAAACGCGCAACTTTTTCATCCAAATATTTGGGCAATACATAGACATTCTTTTGGTAATTATCTCCATTTTGCCAAAGCTCCATCTGCGCCAATACCTGATTGGTAAATGAGCTGGACATTACAAATGAAGGATGTCCGGTCGCACATCCCAAATTCACTAACCTGCCTTGTGCCAATACGATAATACGGCGACCCGATGGAAAAATCACGTGATCCACTTGCGGTTTAATATTTTCCCATTGATATTTCTGAATTGATGCGATATCAATTTCCGAGTCAAAGTGCCCAATATTACAGATAATTGCCTGATCCTTCATTTTAAGCATGTGATCGTGCGTAATAACTCTCAGGTTACCTGTGGCAGTCACAAAAATATCTGCTTGATCGCAGGCATCATCCATCGTAACCACGCGATAACCTTCCATAGCTGCTTGCAGGGCACAAATAGGATCAATTTCGGTAATCCACACGGTTGCGCCTAAACCACGCAATGATTGTGCACAGCCTTTACCCACATCGCCATAACCACAAATCAATGCAATTTTTCCAGCGATCATGACATCGGTTGCACGCTTGATACCATCCACCAATGATTCTCTGCAGCCATATAGATTATCAAACTTTGATTTAGTCACTGAATCGTTGACATTAAAAGCCGGGAATGGAAGCTCTCCACTTTTGTGCATCTCATATAAACGATGAACTCCCGTAGTCGTTTCTTCAGTGACACCCCGTATCCTGGCAAGATTCATTGAATACCAACTGGGATGAGTCGCCAGTTTATTTTTAATGGCAGCAAATAATACGGTTTCCTCTTCATTGGTGGGATTAGCAATAACCAAAGGATTCTTTTCGGCTTTATCCCCCAGAATCAGCAATAACGTTGCATCACCACCATCATCCAGAATCATATTAGCGCCACTTGTCTGACCAGCTACTGTCCATTCAAAAATCTGGTGAGCATATTCCCAATAATCTTCCAACGATTCACCTTTATAAGCAAATACGGGAATATGATTAGCAGCAATCGCAGCAGCTGCATGATCCTGAGTAGAAAAAATATTGCATGATGCCCAACGTACTTCCGCACCTAATGCAACCAGTGTTTCGATCAACACGGCTGTTTGTATCGTCATATGCAATGAACCGGCGATACGTGCACCAGCCAATGGTTTCAGGTTTGCATATTCTTTGCGTAATGCCATAAGTCCTGGCATCTCTGTTTCAGCAATGGCTATTTCCTTGCGACCCCATTCAGCCAATGTAATATCGGCAATCTTATAGTCGGTAAAACAGCTACCATCTGAGTTGAGCACAGCGTTCATAGTCTTCTCCCTAAAATATGAACGAGCGCCGTTGTAACAATACCCATCTATACCGAGCCTCACGGAATTATTCGTTGCAGCGCTCCTCAGTATAGGGGGAAAATTATTTAAGACATTTTAATGCGACACCAATTACTAAAAATTTACACACCTGCATCCGCGCGTAATTGAGCCGTTTTATCGGTAGCTTCCCAGGTAAAATCAGGATCTTCACGACCAAAATGCCCATATACGGCAGTTTTTGCATATATTGGTCGCAGTAAATTTAGAGAATGGATAATTCCTCGAGGACGCAGATCAAAGTGCTTTTCGATTAATTGCACAATTTTTTCATCAGCAATCTTACCTGTACCAAAAGTGTTGACCATCAATGAAACTGGTCTTGCAACACCAATAGCATAAGCAACCTGCACTTCACATCTACTGGCAATCCCCGCGGCAACAATATTTTTTGCAACATAACGTCCTGCATAGGTCGCTGAACGATCAACTTTGGATGGGTCTTTACCTGAAAAAGCCCCTCCTCCATGATGCGCAGCCCCTCCATAACTATCAACGATGATTTTACGACCGGTCAAGCCACAATCCCCCATCGGCCCTCCTACCACAAAACGACCTGTTGGATTAACCAGATATTTAATTCGATCGCTGATCATTTCAGAGGGCAGTACCGGTTTAATAATTTCTTCAATGACTGCTTCAGTCAGGGCTTGGTGAGATATATCAGGATCATGCTGAGTTGAAATCACTACCGTCTCAATGCTTTGTGGCTTACCGTTTTTATAACGCACCGAAACCTGTGATTTAGCATCGGGACGCAACCATGCCAATTGCCCTTTTTTTCGCAATTCTGCTTGACGCTCGACCAAGCGGTGTGCATAAAAAATTGGCATCGGCATCAACTGGGACGTTTCGTCGCAAGCATACCCAAACATTAATCCTTGATCACCCGCTCCTTGTTCCATCTCTTCTTCTTTAGTTCGATCCACACCTTGTGCAATATCAGGCGATTGCTTGTTAAAAGCCGTCAAAACTGCACAAGTAGTTGAATCAAAACCGATATTAGAACTGGTATAACCAATCTTCTTAACTGTTTCACGCGCGATAATATTGTAATCGACAGAAGCATGCGTTGTGATCTCACCTGACAGCACAATCAAACCTGTACTGCATAGTGTTTCACAAGCCACACGTGCATTCGCATCCTGACTCAGAATTGCATCTAAAACAGCATCAGAAATTTGATCAGCAACTTTATCAGGATGACCTTCGGAAACAGATTCAGAAGTAAACAAATATTCACTCATAGTTTAACCAATTAAAATCGTGAAAAACCATCAAGTATACCTGATTGTATTCTTAATTAAAGTTTTGATATGGCATAATGTCTCAACAAGCGAAAAATTCATCTTCTTTCTATTAAGATAGCTTAACCTAACAACTTCACAAACAAAAACCATTAAAAACAAAAAACTACAATAATATTCTGTAATTAATTCAATACACACGAATCATATAGAAACATGAAGCTATGTCAGCTCACTGTTAAAAATTTGACCAATATCGATATCTTCTAGCAAGTGTTTCTCCTATTAGGGAAACACTGATTTATTTGATCACATCGAATAGACTTGCAAAGGTTTGATAAAATACATCCCTATTGATAAATAGGGAATAGAGTGATGCAATCAAGCTTTTCCGACTTGGAATATGCGGCAAAGAAGAAACAAAAACGACGTGATCGTTTTCTGGTTGAAATTGAAGCTGCCCCTCCTGGACATCTCTGTTGAATGTTATTGCTCCGCACTATCCGGTTAGCGGTAGGTGAGGTCATCCGCCGATTGGTCTGGAACGGATACTACGGATATATATTGTGCAACAGTGCTTTGGTTTTTTGGATGAAGGCACGGAAGATGCTGTATACGATAGCCAAGCCATTCGCCGCTTTGATGGTATTGATCTGAATCGGGAAGCAGTACCGGATGCGACGACTCTGCTGAAATTTCGCCATTTGCTGGAAGCGCATCATCTGACGGAATTCATCTTTGATGTACCTAGCTGAACACGGATTATTTCTTCGCGAAGGTACGATGATTGATGCTATGTTGATTTCAGCATCTCCTTCGACTAAGAACAAGGAACGGGCGCCGCTGCATGGTGATGAAACTGATGTGTTTGGTGATGCGAGCTATCCAGGCGTTGAAAAACGAGAAGAGACGCTTGAACATGCAAAAGCCAGCATTCGCGCCAAGCTTGAGCATCCCTTTCATGTCGTAAAGAATCTGTTCATGCATCGCAAAACCCGCTACGAAGGAATGTCCAAAAATAATGCTCAGATGTTTTCACTGTTCGGGATTGCCAACTTGCTGCTGGCTCGCCGGTGATTATGTGGCTCTGACAGCCAGATTGCGTCTTAAAGACAAGAAATGAGGGGAATAATGCAAGAAATAGCGCAATTCAAGCCATAACATGGCAAATTTTAACCCAATATCCCAAAACCGCTCGCTTAGTCCCTGGTGTGCGGTGAATTAATCAGTGTTTCCTTTAATCACTGAGGATTCCCAATTCGGAAAAGAACTTAATAAAGAAATATTCATAAAAAAAACAACAGTATTATGGGATTATTGCCCACTGGGGTAAGAATTAGCTGATGAGAAGTGTTGTTGAAAATAATTTTATGAGAATATGTTATCAAAAAGTATTCTGCTAATACCAAGGTCACTTAGCTATTGTAAACTCAGAAGATCTGAAGCTAATGAAACATCA